>DASVED010000188.1:0-2667 GCA_036380775.1 Actinomycetes bacterium | reverse complement strand
GCGTCGAAGGTCAACGGCGAGGCGCTGGACGCCGTGCTGGCCGGAGCGACGCATTGACCGGCACCCCGCGGCTCGGGGTGGCGGCCGCCGTCGTCGACGGGGAGCTCGTGTCCGGCGACGTGCGGCTCGACGGGGACGTCGTCGCCGCGGTCGGCCTGCCACCGGCACCGGGCGGAGGCATCGCAGTGCCCGGCCTGGTCGACGTGCAGGTCAACGGGTACGCCGGGATCGACCTGCTGACCGCACCGGCCGACGACTGGCAGGTGGCCGCCCGCGCGATGGCCCGCCATGGGGTGACGTCCTTCGTCGCGAACCTCATCACGGCGCCGGCCGAGCAGACGACGAGCGCGCTGCGTGCCGCTACCGAGGCGGTGTCCTCGCCCGGCGACGGTGCGGCGCGGTGCCTCGGGGCGCACCTGGAGGGTCCGTTCCTGGCGGCCGGTCGCCGCGGCACCCACCCGCTGCAGCACCTGCGCGACCCGGACCGGGCCGCTCTCCAGCCGCTGCTCGACGCCGGCCCGGTCGTCAGCATCACCATCGCCCCGGAGCTGCCGGGGGCGGTCGAGGTCATCACCTGGCTCTGCGCGGCGGGTGTGCTGGTGGCGCTCGGGCACAGCGACGCGACGGCCGACGAGGCGCACGCCGGCTTCGACGCCGGGGCTCGGACCGTGACCCACGTGTTCAACGGGATGAGCGCGCCGACCGCGCGGGCTCCTGGCCTGGCCGGTGTCGCCCTGGCCCGCGACGACGTCGTCGTGCAGGCCATCCTCGACGGCGTGCACCTGGCGCCGGAGACAGCGGCGGTCGTCGTCTCGGCCGCCCGGTCGCGGCTGGTCCTGGTGACCGACGCGCTGTCGGCCGCCGGGGCACCGGACGGCGACTACCGGCTGGGCGACGTGGCGATCTCGATGGTCGGTGGTGTCGCACGCAACGCCGACGGCGCGCTGGCGGGCAGCGTCACCAGCCTCGTCGCGACCCTGCGTCTCGCGATGACGGCGGGACTCAGACTCGAGGAGGCGGCGGTCGCGGCATCGACCCGGCCGGCCGTTCTGCTCGGCCGGACCGACCTCGGGCGGCTGCGACCGGGTGACCGCGCGGACGTGACGGTTCTCGATGACGCACTGGACGTGACGGCGTGCTTCGTCGGGGGAGTGGGCGCGCGGTGAGGCAGGCGGAGGTGTCGACATGGAGGTCGTGATCGTTCCCGGCAAGGATGAGATCGCCTCGCTCGTCGCCGATGCGATCTGCACGCTGCTCGCCGCGACACCGGACACGGTGCTCGGGCTGGCCACCGGCTCGAGCCCCTCGCCGGTCTACCGCGAGCTGCTGCGCCGGCACCGAGAAGGACGGGTCAGCTTCGCGCGGGCGCGCGGCTTCCTGCTCGACGAGTACGTCGGTCTGCCGGCCGGCCATCCCCAGCGCTACCGCTCGGTCATCGCCGAGGAGCTCGAGCACCACGTCGACTTCGCGGACGGTGCGGTGCAGGGACCGGACGGCCAGGCGGAGGACCTGCCGGCTGCCTGCGCGGCGTACGAGAAGGCGATCGCCGACGCGGGCGGCGTGGACCTGCAGCTGCTGGGGATCGGGACCGACGGGCACGTCGCCTTCAACGAGCCGGGCTCGTCCTTGTCCTCACGCACCCGGGTCAAGACGCTGACGGCGCAGACCCGGGCCGACAACGCCCGCTTCTTCGACTCGGCCGACGAGGTGCCGCGGCACGTGCTGACCCAGGGGCTGGGGACGATCCGGGATGCACGGCACCTGGTGCTGGTCGCGACCGGCCCGTCGAAGGCGTCGGCCGTCGCGGCCATGGTGGAGGGACCGGTGTCGGCGCTGTGCCCGGCGTCGGTGCTACAGCTGCACCCGCACGCGACGGTGCTGCTGGACGACGCGGCGGCAGGGGAGCTGAGGCTGGCGGACTACTTCCGGGAGACGTTCGCCGGCAAGCCGGACTGGCAGTCGATCTGAGGGCAGCCGGTGTCGCCGTCACGTTAGGTGGGCAATGGTTCCCCCGTGGGAAGGAACTCGGGGCCTGCCGCCGCGAGGACCGGGGTCTCGGCCGTGGTGCTCGTCTCGGTCGTCCTGGGGGCGATCGTGCTGGTCCCGGTGGGGATGGACACCGGCGTCGGGGGCCTGGCGGCCGCTCGCGCCGTGCCGGTCGACCCGGCGCCGTCGCGGAGACCGACGTCGATAGGCAAGCCGTCGCCCACACCGACGTCGACGCCGACCGACCCGACCGCCGAGCCCTCCGATTCGTTGACGGCCACAGCGACCGACCCGACGCCGGACCCGAGTGGCGGCTCGACCAGCACGACGTCGGACCCCGGCGGCGGCTCGACCGGCGGGCCGTCCGCGCAGTCGGTCGACGGAGCGTCGCCTCACGTGCCCGACCCGTCAGCGCGGGCTACGACGCCGTCGAGCGCCGCGAGCCCGACCGGAGGGAACGGCAACGGCAATGGCAACGGCAACGCGCGGGACAACCGGGCCGGGCCGAAGCCCGGCCGCGGGTCGCCGAGCTCGACGGCTGTCGCGGTGGCCGGCCGGAAGGTCGCCGCACTGGTGGGCGACGACGGGCGGTCCGCTCAGGAGGTCGACGCCGCCGTCGCGGCCTCGGACCGCGGGACGCCCGAAGCGACCGCCGCCACGTCGGCGTCGGAGTCCAGCGAC
>DASVED010000187.1:0-7252 GCA_036380775.1 Actinomycetes bacterium | reverse complement strand
GCGCAGCCCGCTGCCCCACGCGTCGTAGCGGGCCAGCGCCCGGTCCAGCGGCGCCACCTTGCGCAGGAAGCAGCAGCGGTCGGGGTCACGCGCGAACAGGTCACGGCCCTCCGCCGCGTCCTGCTCCGGCACGGTCAGCTCCGGATGTACGGTGACGATGTTGACGCGCCCCCGGTACGCCATGGCGACCTCGTCCCGCATCGTCAACGTCTCCTCGAAGTGGTAGCCGGTGTCGAGGAAGAACACGTCCGTTCCGCGCGCCACCCGGGCGACGATGTCGACGAGGACGGCGTCGGCCATCGACGAGGTGATGGCGAAGCGCGGTCCGAAGGTGCGGACCGCCCATCGCACGATCACCTCGGGGGAGGCGTCCTCGAGCCGCCAGGCGGCGCGGCGCGCCAGCGCCTCGCGGTGCTCGGCGAGGCTGCGCGCGGCCGGGTCGTAGGTGGGCATGGGCGCCAGCAGTGCGGCCGTCATGACGTCACCAGCCCGACCAGCTTGAGCGAGAACACCCGGGTGCACGACCGGCAGTGCCAGGCTCCGTGACCCTCCTCGTGCGGGCGCAGGTCCTCCTCGCCGCAGAACGGGCAGTAGAACGGCACCGCGCGCGCGTCACTCATCGGAGGGCGCTTTCGTCGGCGCGGGCGACCCACTGGGCGAACCGCTCGCCCTGGCTGCGCTCGTCGGCGAACCGGCGGACCACCCGCTCGACGTAGTCGGGCAGCTCGTCGGCGGTCACCTTGTGGCCGCGCAGCTTGCGCCCGAACCCGGCGTCGAGCCCGACGCCGCCGCCGAGGTGGACCTGGAAGCCTTCCACCTGCCGCCCGTCGGCGCCGGGGACCAGCTGGCCCTTGAGGCCGATGTCGGCGACCTGGATGCGGGCGCAGGAGTTCGGGCAGCCGTTGACGTTGACCGACAGGGGCACGTCGAGATCGGGGAGCCGCGACTCCAGCTCGTCGATGAGCTTGGCCGCGCGGCTCTTGGTCTCGACGATCGCCAGCTTGCAGAACTCGATGCCGGTGCAGGCCATCGTGCCGCGGCGGAAGGTGCTCGGCCGGGCGTTGAGGCCGAGCACGGCCGTTGCGTCGACCAACGCGTCGACCTGCTCGGCCGGCACGTCGAGGACGACGACCTTCTGGTGCGGCGTCGTGCGGACCCGGGTCGAGCCGTGCGCCTCGGCCACCTCGGCGAGCCGGACCAGCGTGGTGCCGGAGACCCGGCCGACCGTCGGCGCGAGCCCGACGTAGTAGCGGCCGTCCTGCTGCCGGTGCACGCCGACGTGGTCGCGGGCTCCGTAGGGCACCGGCGGGGGCGGGCCGTCGACCAGGCGCCGGCCGAGGTACTCGTTCTCGAGCACCTCGCGGAACCGCTCGACCCCCCAGTCCGAGATGAGGAACTTGATCCGCGCCCTGGTGCGCAGCCGGCGGTAGCCGTAGTCGCGGAAGACGCCGATCACTCCGGCCCACACGTCCGCGACCTCGTGCAGCGGCACCCACGCGCCGAGCCGCTGGGCCAGCATCGGATTCGTCGACAGGCCACCTCCGACCCAGAGGTCGAAGCCCGGGCCGTGTTCGGGGTGCACGACGCCGACGAACGAGATGTCGTTGACCTCGTGCTCGACGTCCTGCAGGGGCGACCCGCTGATCGCCGTCTTGAACTTGCGGGGGAGGTTGGAGAACTCAGGGGAGCCGATGAACCGCTCCTGGATCTCGTCGATCGCCGGGGTGGCGTCGAGGAGCTCGTCGGCCGAGATGCCGGCGACCGGGGAGCCGAGGACGACGCGAGGGGTGTCGCCGCAGGCCTCGGTCGTGGACAGGCCGACCGACTCGAGGCGGCGCCAGATCTCGGGCACGTCCTCGACGCGGATCCAGTGCAGCTGGACGTTCTGCCGGTCGGTGATGTCCGCGGTGTCGCGGGCGAACTCCTGCGACACCTCGCCGATGACCCGTAGCTGCTCGGTCGTGAGCCGCCCGCCGTCGATGCGGACCCGCAGCATGAAGAACTCGTCGTCGAGCTCGTGCGGCTCGAGCACGGCCGTCTTGCCGCCGTCGATGCCGGGGCGTCGCTGGGTGTACAGCCCCCACCAGCGGAACCGTCCGCGCAGGTCGGCGGGGTCGATGGAGGCGAAGCCGTGATGGGCGTAGATGTTCTCGATGCGCGCCCGCACGTTGAGCCCGTCGTCGTCGCGCTTGACGCGCTCGTTGGGCGTGAGCGGCTCGAGATGGCCGAGCGCCCACTGGCCGTGGCCCTTGTGAGCGCTCTTGCGCTCATGGGTGGCGGTGGGCGTGTGTGCTGCTGCTGCGGGCGCCATGGCGGCGGGTCTCCGGTGGGGAGGGGCACGCGGGCCGACGCTCAGCAGGCGCCTAGGGGCGCGACGCGAGGCGTGACCGCGCGCCGGACGAAAGGGGCGGCGGGGTCAGCCGCGCATACAGACCGCGCTCGACACGTGACCGAAGTCGACGTGGAGCCGCGCAACAAGCCTGAGCAGGCGCGCGTCGGTCGGTGACATGTCGGACAGATTAGCCGCGTCTCACATGCTGTACTAGCGGCTGCCCACCATGTGGACCCGGGTCAGGGGAGGTCGGGCGTGGCCCGGGTGACGATGGCGGCGGTGTCCAGGCCGGCGGGGAGCGTGCCGAACGCGCCGCCGCGGTCTGCGCCGTCGGTCGAGAGCCGGGACGCGCAGAAGGCGTCGGCGACGTACGTCGGGGAGTGCCGTACCAGCAGCGAGCCCTGCAGCACGAGACCCATCAGCTCCACCAGCCGCCGGGCACCGGCCTCGTCGACCGTCGTGAGCGCCTTGCCGAGCCGGTCCAGCGCCGCGTCCAGCCGCGCGTCGCCACCACGTGCCGTCTCCGCCTCCGCGACGAACGCCTCGACGACGGCCGGCTCCCGGCCGAGCGCCCGCAGCACGTCGAGGGCGTTGACGTTGCCGGAGCCCTCCCAGATGGAGTTCAGCGGCGCCTCGCGGTAGAGCCGGGGCAGCCCGCTCTCCTCGACGTAGCCGTTGCCGCCCAGGCACTCCAGCGCCTCGCCCACGACCGCGGGCGTCCGCTTGCACACCCAGTACTTCCCGACCGCCACCGCGAGCCGCCGCAGGTCCCGCTCCCCGCTGTCGAACGAGTGCGCCAGCCGCATCGCCAGCAGCGTCGCCGCCTCGGACTCGACCGCCAGGTCGGCGAGCACGTTGCGCATCAGCGGCTTGTCGGCGAGCGGTCCGCCGAACGCCGACCGGTGACGAGCATGATGCGCCGCCTGGGACACCGCCTGGCGCATCAGCGCCGTCGACCCCAGGACGCAGTCCAGCCGGGTCGCCGAGACCATCTCGATGATGGTGGCGACACCGCGCCCCTCGTCGCCGAGCCGCCGCGCCCAGGTGCCGTCCAGCTCGATCTCGGCCGAGGCGTTCGACCGGTTGCCCAGCTTGTCCTTGAGCCGCTGGATCCGGAACACGTTGCGCGTGCCGTCCGGCAGCACCCGCGGCACCACGAAGCAGGTCAGCCCGCCGGCCGCCTGGGCCAGCATCAGGAAGACGTCGCACATCGGCGCCGAGCAGAACCACTTGTGACCGGTCAGCGAGTACGTGCCGTCCTCGGCCAGGGGCTCGGCCCGGGTCGAGTTCGACCGCACGTCCGAGCCGCCCTGCTTCTCCGTCATGCCCATGCCGGCAAGCAGCCCGGACTTCTGTGCGGGCGGTCGCAGCCACTGGTCGTACGACAGCGCGGTCAGCCCAGGCACCCAGTCAGCGGCGACGGAGGGGTCGACCCGGAGGGCGGGCACCGCGGCGTACGTCATCGACAGCGGGCAGCCGTGCCCGGCCTCCACCTGCGACCAGACCACGAAGCCGGCCGCCCGCCGCAGGTGGGCGGCCTGCCGGGCATCCGACGCCCACGGCGCACCTTGGAGCCCGTAACCGACTGCCTTCTGCAGGAGTTCGTGCCAGGCAGGGTGGAACTCGACCTCGTCGATCCGGTTGCCGTAGCGGTCGTGCGTGTGCAGGACAGGCGGGTTGGCGTTGGCCTGGGCACCCCACTGCTGGACCGCCCCCGTGCCCGCCCACCGGCCCACGTGAGTGAGGTCGGAGAGGTTGTCGGCGGCCGTGGGGCCGGCGTACCGCTCGACCGCCTCCTGCAGCGCCGCGTCGGCCGTGAACACGTTGTAGTCGACCAGCGGCGGCGGCTGGTTCGTGACCTCGTGGGTCGAGCGGCCATCTGGGCGGGTCACATGACCTACCGTATTGCCGTGGCCGCGGACAGCGTCGGTGAGCAGCCGCGGCAGTCGGTCGCCGCGCGTGTCGGTGGCGTGCTCTGGCGGCTCACCAAGGAGACGACGGCCGTCTGCTTCCGCTACCGGGTCACCGGGCTCGCCGCCGAGGCCGGGTTCTTCGCCCTGTTGTCGCTCCCACCCTTGGTGCTGGGGCTCGTCGGGTCGATCGGCTACGCGGGCCGGTGGGTGGGCCAGGACGTCGTCGACGAGGTCCGCGAGCGGATCCTCGAGGGCTCGCGCGACATCCTGACTGCCGACGTGGTCACCGACGTGATCCAGAAGACGCTGACCGACGTCCTCGAGGACGGCCGGTTCGACCTCATCTCGATCGGGTTCCTCATCGCGCTGTGGTCCGGTTCGCGGGCCCTCAACGTCTTCATCGACACCTGCTCGATCATGTACGGCCTCGGCGGTGTGCGCGGCATCATCCGGACCCGGGCTCTGTCGTTCAGCCTGTACATCGTGGCGCTGCTCGTGGGGGTCGTGGTGATCCCGCTGGTGCTGGCGGGGCCGACCTTGCTCGGCAGGCTGCTGCCCGAGCAGGTCGTCTTCCTCAACTCCCTCTACTGGCCGGTGGCGACCCTGCTCTCCGCGGTCTCGCTGACGTCGCTGTACCACGTGAGTGTCCCGGTCCGGACGCCGTGGGTCCGCGACCTGCCGGGTGCGTTCCTCACCCTGACGATCTGGTTCCTCGGCAGCTTCCTCGTCCGGTGGATCATCGACATCAGCGTCGGCGGCGCCTCCATCTACGGTCCGCTCGCCACGCCTATCGTGCTGCTCATCTGGCTCTACGTGCTCTCGATCGCCGTGCTGATCGGTGCGGCGCTCAACGCGGCCATCGAGATGGAGTGGCCGAGCCGGGAGATGACCGAGGCGCGAGCCGCCCGGAAGCCCGCCGAGACGGGGCCGGGGAAGCCGTCGCCGGGGATGGAGACCGGCGAGCTCGAGCTGCCGCCCAACAGGACGCCCGGCGCGAACCCTCTCGAGCCGAGCAG
This sequence comes from Actinomycetes bacterium, assembly GCA_036380775.1. GTDB lineage: Bacteria > Actinomycetota > Actinomycetes > JACCUZ01 > JACCUZ01 > DASVED01. The sequence continues at coordinate 1,991 of DASVED010000187.1, read as the reverse complement.
TAATCCGCTGGCGCCTGCCAGCAAGCGCCGCTAGCGTCTCGCCGCAGAACCACCGGACCGGAAGCAGCTCGGGTCGCGAGCGGAGAGGAGGACGTGATGACTGCCGTCGTCGCCGCACGCCTCCTCCTCAGTGCCCGCTGACCCCTCGTCGCGCAGGGCACTCCCGCCTCCCTCGAAGGGCCCTCCGTTGAGCACGATCGACATCGCGTCCCTGGGCTGGGACGACACCCTGACCTCCGACTTCACGCCGTACGTCGCCGAGCACGTTCCCGCCCGGGTCAGCCGGGTGGACCGGGGCGCCTGCGACGCCCTGGGCCCCGACGGCCCGATGCGGCTCACCTTCTCCGGGGCGCTGCTCGCAGCGGGAGCCGCCGACCCGGTCAGCGCACCCTGCGTCGGTGACTGGGTCGCCGCGCGGACCTGGGCGGACGGCCGGGTGACCGCCGAGACGGTGCTGCCCCGGCGTACCGCCTTCGTCCGGGCCTCGGTCAGCCCCGGCACCTCGCACGGGCAGGTGCTGGCCACCAACGTCGACCTCGCCGTCGTCGTCGAGGGCCTGCATCCCGAGCCGGACCTGGGGCGCATCGAGCGGTTCCTCGCGCTGGCGTGGGAGAGCGGCGCCACCCCGCTGGTTGTGCTCACGAAGGCCGACCTGGTGCCCGACGCCGAGGAGATGCGGGGCGACGTGGCGGCCGCGGCCATGGGGGTGGACGTGCTGGTGGTGAGCGCGGAGACCGGCGAGGGGATGGGCGAGATGGGGTCGTACGTCGTGCAGGGCCGGACCCTCGCCTTCCTGGGTCCGTCCGGCGCGGGCAAGTCGACGCTGACCAACGCCCTGGCGGGTGCGACCGTCATGCCGACGCGGGCGCTGCGCGCCGACGGCAAGGGCCGGCACACGACCGCCCACCGCGAGCTGGTGCTGCTGCCCGGCGGCGGCCTGGTGATCGACACCCCCGGGCTGCGCAGCGTCGGGCTGACCGATGTCAGCGAGTCGCTGGACCTGGTCTTCGCCGACGTGGAAGAGCTGGCCGAGCAGTGCCGCTTCGCCGACTGCGTGCACGACACGGAGCCCGGCTGCGCCGTGCGGGCGGCGCTCGAGTCCGGCGAGCTGCCCGAGCGCCGGTGGGAGAGCTACCTCAAGCTGCAGCGCGAGGCGCGCTGGATGGCGATGCGCCACGACGCCCGGCTGCGCGCCGAGGAGCGGGCGCGCTGGAAGCGGATCACCAAGGAGTACCGCAACCGTCCGGGCAGCCTGCGCCCCTGATGGGTTCGATCAGTCCAGCTGGCCGGTGTCGTTCCAGTGCCGCATGGCCGGCGTCTCGCGGTCCCAGCCGAGGACCGACACGGACGCGGTCGACAGCCTGAAGTGCGCCCCGGCGGCCGGCTCCATGCCCAGCCAGCGCGCGGCGAGCACCCGGGAGAAGTGGCCGTGCGAGAACGCCAGAACTGGGCCGGTGCCGCCGCGCGCGATGGCCACCACCTCGTCCGCCCGGGCGGCGACGGCAGGGGCGGTCTCGCCGCCGCGCGGCCCGTCGCGCCACAACGACCAGCCCGGCCGGTCCTCTCGGATCTGCGCCGTGGTGCGGCCCTCGTCCTCGCCGTAGTCCCACTCGGCAAGGGCGTCGGCGATCTCCGCGCCGGCGAAGCCGGCGAGCTCGGCCGTCCGCCGGGCCCGCAGCCGCGGGCTGGACAGCACCCGCGCGAACGCCGGTACGCCGGCCAGTCGGCGACCGAGCTCCTTCGCATCCTCGACGCCCGCCTCCGTCAGGTTGAGGTCGGTCCGGCTGGTGTGCCGGCCGGACGCGCTCCACTCGGTCTCGCCGTGCCGGACCAGCCACAGCTCCGGTGCCGGGGGCGTCGTCACAGCCCCGGACGGTAACCCTCCCCGTCGTCCGGCGCGATAGAAAGGGGCATGGCGCAGCAGCAGGTCGACGCGGTGGTCATCGGCATGGGTCCCGGCGGCGAGGAGGTGGCCGGCCGGCTGGCCGAGG
>DASVED010000186.1:0-3542 GCA_036380775.1 Actinomycetes bacterium | reverse complement strand
AGACCCTTGCCGGCGCGAACCTCCTCATCGGGGTGCTCAACCTCGTGCCTGGTCTCCCGCTCGACGGGGGACGGGTGCTGCGGGCCGCGGTCTGGGGCGCCACCGGCCGGCCGCTGACCGGGAGCCTCGTCGCCGGCTGGGCCGGCCGCGGCGTCGCCTGCCTGGTGCTGACCTACCCGCTGCTGGTCGCGTACCTGGCGGGCACCGGCGTGCGCCTCCTCGACGTGGCGCTGGCCTTCGTGCTCGCGGCCTTCTTGTGGGGTGGCGCCAGCCAGGCGCTGACCGTCGCCCGGATGCGCGCCAAGCTGACCCGGCTGCAGGCGCGGACCCTCGCCCGCCGGGCGCTGGTCGTGCCGCACGACCTCCCGCTGGGCGAGGCGGTCCGCCGGGCCCAGGAGCACCAGGCCGGAGGACTGGTGGTGCTGGCCTCCGACGGCCGCCCTACGGGCATCGTCGACGAGCGGGCGGTGCAGGCGACGCCCTCGGAGCGCCGGCCCTGGATGGACTCCGGTTCGTTGGCCCGGACGCTCGAGCCCGGGCTGCTGCTGTCGGCGGACCTGGCCGGTGAGGCCCTGGTGCGGGCGATGCAGCGGACACCGGCCAACGAGTACGTCCTCGTCGAGTCGGACGGGTCGGTCTTCGGGGTGCTGGTGAGCTCCGACGTCGACCGGGCGTTCGCCCAGTGACCGGGGGGCGGGCCGAGCCGTCGGCCGGAGAGGTCCCGCAGCCCCCCGTCGCCTGGGCCGGCGTGCGGCACGGCTGCCTGGCCGCGGGCGACTGGGTGCGCCTCACCGATGCCAAAGGTCGGCGCCACAACATCCGGCTGGGTGCGGGGGAGCAGTTCTTCACCTCCAAGGGGTCGATCGAGCACGACGACCTGATCGGTGGCCCCGAGGGGGTCGTCGTCACCTCGAGCAAGGGCACCCAGTACCTCGCGTTCCGACCGCTGCTCTCGGAGTACGTCGTCTCGATGCCCCGCGGAGCGGCGGTCGTCTACCCCAAGGACGCGGCGCAGATCCTCACCTCGGCCGACATCTTCCCCGGCGCGCACGTGGTGGAGGCCGGCGCCGGCTCGGGGTCGCTGAGCGCGTACCTGCTGCGTGCCGTGGGTCCGACCGGGCGGGTGTCGTCGTACGAGCGGCGCGCTGACTTCGCGGAGATCGCGCGCCGGAACGTCGAGCAGCTGTACGGCGGCGAGCACCCGGCGTGGCAGCTGTCGGTCGCCGACCTGACGGAGGCGCTGCCCGCGTCCACCGACAGGGACGTCGACCGGGTGGTTCTGGACCTGCTGGCGCCCTGGGAGTGCGTCGACGTGGTGGCCGACGCCTTGACCCCCGGGGGGATCGTGTGCGCCTACGTCGCCACGACCACCCAGCTCGCCCGTGTGGTCGAGACGCTGCGCGTGCACGGTGGCTTCACCGAGCCGCACGCGTGGGAGACGATGGTGCGTGGGTGGCACGTGGAGGGCCTTGCGGTGCGTCCCGAGCACTCGATGGTCGGGCACACCGCGTTCCTGGTCACGGCCCGCCGGATGGCACCCGGCCAGAGCCCACCGGCGCGTCGCCGGCGGCCCGCGCCGGGCTCGTACGGTCCTGACTACACCGGCCCCCGCCCCGCAGAGTCTCGTGACGGTCCCGCGACGTCCGCGTGACGATCCCGACACGTGCCGATCAACCCATGGGGCGGCCCCGGTCGCCGGGGTATGGTCGGAAAACCTGGAGGTGGTCCTGTGAGCGAGCCCGAGGAGACCCGTTCGCCGGCTGAGCTGGCGAGCGAGATCGCCTACCTGCGTGCGGAGGTCGACCACTTGCGCCGCCGCGCGTCCGGCGGGTCGGTCGAGGTACGCGCGGTGGAGGCCCGGCTTGCCGAGACGCAGGCGCGACTCGCGTCGGTGTCCACGCAGAACGACCGGCTGGCCAGCACGCTGCGCGAGGCGCGCGACCAGATCACAGCGCTCAAGGAGGAGGTCGACCGGCTGGCGCAGCCGCCCGCCGGCTACGGAACCTTCCTGGAGACCCACGACGACGGCACCGTCGACGTCTTCACCGGTGGTCGGAAGATGCGGGTGTCGGTCAGCCCCACCGTGGACCTCGACGCGCTGGCGCGGGGCCAGGAGGTCATGCTCAACGAGGCGCTGAACGTCGTCGAGGCCTGCCGGTACGAGACGGTGGGCGAGGTCGTGATGCTCAAGGAGGTCCTGGCCGACGGCGACCGCGTGCTGATCATCGGCAACGCCGACGAGGAGCGTGTGGCCCGCATCGCCGCTCCGCTGCGGGAGGTGAAGCTGCGCGCCGGAGACTCGCTGCTGCTCGACGTCCGCGCCGGATACGTGTACGAGAAGGTGCCGAAGTCGGAGGTCGAGGAGCTCGTTCTCGAAGAGGTGCCGGACATCGACTACACCAGCATCGGCGGCCTCACCGGGCAGATCGAGAGCATCCGCGACGCCATCGAGCTGCCGTACCTGCACCCTGACCTGTTCACCGAGCACCAGCTCAAGCCGCCCAAGGGCATCCTGCTGTACGGGCCCCCCGGGTGCGGCAAGACACTCATCGCCAAAGCGGTCGCGAGCTCGCTGGCCAAGCAGGTCGCTGCCAAGACCGGGCAGGAGGGGAGGAGCTTCTTCCTGAACATCAAGGGCCCCGAGCTGCTCAACAAGTACGTGGGTGAGACCGAGCGGCACATCCGGCTGGTGTTCCAGCGAGCGCGCGAGAAGGCCAGCGAGGGCACCCCCGTCATCGTGTTCTTCGACGAGATGGACTCGCTGTTCCGCACCCGCGGCTCGGGCGTGTCCTCCGACGTGGAGAACACCATCGTTCCCCAGCTGCTCAGCGAGATCGACGGTGTCGAGGGCCTCGAGAACGTCATCGTGATCGGCGCCTCGAACCGCGAGGACATGATCGACCCCGCGATCCTGCGGCCCGGCCGTCTGGACGTGAAGATCAAGATCGAGCGGCCGGACGCCGAGTCGGCGCGCGACATCTTCAGCAAGTACCTGCTGGCCGAGCTGCCCCTGCACGCGGACGACCTGGGCGAGTTCGGATCCGACCGGCAGGCCTGCGTGTCCGCGATGATCCAGCGCACGGTGGAGCGGATGTACACCGAGTCGGAGGAGAACCGCTTCCTCGAGGTCACCTACGCCAACGGTGACAAGGAGGTCCTGTACTTCAAGGACTTCAACTCTGGCGCGATGATCCAGAACATCGTCGACCGGGCGAAGAAGATGGCGATCAAGCAGCTGATCGAGACCGGGCAGAAGGGGCTTCGGGTGCAGCACCTGCTGCAGGCGTGCGTCGACGAGTTCAAGGAGAACGAGGACCTCCCCAACACCACCAACCCCGACGACTGGGCGCGGATCTCCGGCAAGAAGGGCGAGCGCAGCGTCTTCATCCGCACGCTGATCTCCGGCAAGCAGGGCAGCGAGCCCGGCCGCTCGATCGACACTGTCGCCAACACGGGGCAGTACCTCTAGGTGCTGCGCCGCCCTCGCTGACGAACGCGCCGGGTGGCCCACCTAGCCTGAGCCGGTGGACAACCGGGTCGAC
>DASVED010000185.1:0-18773 GCA_036380775.1 Actinomycetes bacterium | reverse complement strand
ACCTCGGTCAACCGCGCGAGGTTGGACCCGAAGGCCGCAGCGCGGGTCGTGTCGTCCGCGACGGCCTCGGAGTTGAAGTTGAGGTACGTCCCCCGCGCGCTCGGCAGCGCCATCGAGGCCTCGACCATCTCGCGGACCCATGCAATGCCGGCCTCGTCGTCGGCCGCGTCGGCCCAGTTGCCGTCGATGCTGAGCATGAACGGCGCGCTGCGGTCACCGAAGGCGCTGTCCGCGGTCGCAACTCGGCTGGTGGCGCCACCCATCAGGGGCAGGTGGATGAGCGTCATCGGATGCGGGCGGTTCATCGCGCGGTCCACGATCATGTCGATCGCGTCGTCACCGATGTCGTCCAGGTAGAGCGACTTCCAGTAGGAGCGCATCTCGCCCTTGGCGAAGAACGGGTCGAAGCCGCTCTGCGCCATCCGGTAGGGCAGCGCCATGCTGAGGTCGGCGAGCGGCGTGCCCATCGAGCGCAGCGGAGCGAGGACCCGCTCGCCCTCCTCGGGATCGCCGCAGTGGATGGCGGCGAGGATGAGTGCGTCCTGGCCGCGGATCTCGGGCGGCAGTGCCTCCGCGTCGGGGAACGTCCAGTACAGCGCCCGCGACGTGACCTCGTCGGGCGCCGACTTCGCCCACTCCACCCACGCCTTGAAGATCGGCGCGGAGCCGGCCATCGCATAGACCGGGGCCGCCTGGAAGACCATCGGTCCCACCGGGTGGCTGTCGAACTCGAAGGACGTCACGACGCCGAAGTTCCCGCCGCCGCCGCGCAGCGCCCACAGGAGGTCCGGGTCGCCGTACGGCGCGTCGCCGGCCCGCACGACGGAGCCGTCGGCCGTCACCACCTGTGCCGCCCGCAGGCTGTCACAGGCGAGCCCGAACGCGCGGTGCAGCCACCCGAGGCCGCCCCCGGTGGTGAGCCCCCCGACGCCGGTCGTGGAGATGATGCCGCCCGGCACCGCCCGCCCGAACAGCTGCGTCTCGCGGTCGACGTCACCCCAGGTCGCGCCACCCTGAGCGGTCGTCACTCCGGTGTCCGGGTCGACCTGGACGCCGCGCATCGATGAGAGATCGATGAGCAGTCCGCCGTCGCTCGCGCTGTGACCCGCGACGCTGTGGCCACCGCCTCGCACAGCCACCAGCAGGTCGAGCTCCGTGGCAAGGGCGAGTGCGTCGACCACGTCGGCGGTGCCTGAGCACTCGATGATCAGGCCGGGCCGTCGGTCGTAGATGGCGTTGTGCACAGCACGGGCCTCATCGAAGCCGGGGTCATCCTGCGTGATCACCCGTCCCCGGATGGTGGTGCGGAGCTCGTCGAGGCGAGCGTCGTCGAGGTCCACCGAGGCGCCGGAAGCGCCGCGCATGGTCGTCATGGGCCAAACCCCCTGATCTCCCCCGTGCTGACATGGACAAAGTCGCCTCTCACCGTGCCCCCAGCAGACGGTGGCGTCAACGAGCCAAATCGGACTCCTTCTCCGGCCGCGCGCGGGCGGGGGTGCCGTGCCCGCGCCGAACCCGAGGTCGGCCTGGCACGTCTTCATTAATGACACGTCGGTGTCGGGCCCGCACATCCCCCCGCGGACCGGACACCCGCCGTGTGGTGGGGGGCGGGGCCTGCGACAGGTGGGCTGCCGTGCTGATCAGGTTTGTCCTGATGGACGCGTTCTCGATGGGCGGCACTATCCGCGCGACGTTCAGCACCGCCGCGGCCCTGACCGACCGGCACGACGTCGAGATCGTGAGCGTCTACCGCCGGCGCGCGCAGGGGCGCATCGAGGCGCACCCGCGGGTACGGCTGCGCGTGCTGTCCGACGAGACGGCACCGCCCTGGGCGGCGACCGGCCTGCGCCGCTGGGCAGAGCGGTCGATGGCGCGGCTCCCGAGCGTCGTCATGCCCGTCTCCGAACGCCGGTACCGCAACTTCTCCGCCCTCACCGACCTACGGCTCGCCCGCTACCTGCGCAGCCTCGACGGCGGTGTGCTGGTCGCCACGCGTCCGGGCCTCAATGTCGCGATGGCCAGGTTGGTGTCGCCGACCGTTGTCCGGGTCGCCCAGGAGCACGTCTACCTCGCGAACCATTCGAGCGCGATGCGCCGGGCCATCCGCCGGACGTACAAGCGGTTGGACGCCGTGTGCGCCCTGACCGAGCGCGACGCCGACGACTATCGGGAGATGCTCGGCGAGAGCACCAGGGTGGAGTGCCTCCCGAACGCCGTGCCGCCCACAGAGTTCCGGACGACTGGTGGTCGCAAGGTGGTCGTGGCGGCAGGACGGCTCGTGCCGACGAAGGGCTTCGACCGGCTGGTGCCGGCCTTCGCCGCCGTCGTGGCACGTCATCCGGACTGGCTGCTGCGGATCTACGGGACCGGGGGTGAGCGCCAGCTGCTCGAGGGCCTCGTGCACCGGCACGGGCTGGAGCGGTCCGTGCAGTTCATGGGCTATAGCGACCGGCTGACCGAGGAGCTCGCCGAGGGGTCGCTGTTCGTGCTGAGCTCGCGCAACGAGGGGTTCCCGATGGTGCTGCTCGAGGCGATGTCGGTCGGTCTGCCGGTCGTCAGCTTCGACTGCCGCAACGGCCCGGCGGACCTCATCACCCACGGCGTCGACGGGTTGCTCGTCCCCCAGGGCGACGTGCCGGGCCTGGCGATGGCCATGTGCTCGCTGATCGAGGACCCGTCGTGGCGACGCACCATGGGGTCGGCGGCCCTGGCCACCGCGGCGACGTTCGACCTGTCGCACCTGTCCCACCGGTGGGACCGGCTCTTCACCGAGCTCGCCGAGGCCGCCGCGCGACCTCGATGATGCTGCTCTCGTTCTGGTCGCCGAGGCCGGCTGCGAGGAGGAGGTCCAGGCCGTCCAGCGCGACCCGGCCGAACGCTGCGTCCAGACCGAGCTGCTCGGCGAGACGGACGCCGTACGCCGCGTCCTTCCGGCGGAGGCGGCCTGAGAACACGATGTCCTGTGCGTGGTCGCCGTCGGCCATCCGCCGGCTGTTGCGGACCACCTGGGGACTGGCCGCCTGTCCGGAGGCGATGGCGCGGGCAACCTGGTCGAGGTCCAGCCCGGCCCGTTCGGCGAGGGCCATGCCCTCCGCGGCCGCGGCGATCTGCACGGCACCCATCAGGTTGATGATCAGCTTGTAGGCCGTGCCGGCGCCCACCGGCCCGAAGTGCAGCCGGTCGGCGGACAGCGGCAGCAGCAGCGGCTCGGCGGCGGCGAGGTCGGCGGGGTCCCCGCCGATCAGCAAGGTGAGCTGCCCGGCGGCAGCGGCGTCCGGGAGTCCGGTCACGGGGATGTCGAGGAACCGCATCCCGCGCGACCCGGCGGCCGCCGAGAGCTCCATGACCCAGTCCTGCGACAGGGTCGAGCACTCGATCGCCAACGTCCCTGGCTGGGGGTCCGCGGCCAGGATGCCGTCCGGCCCCAGCCACACGCTCCGGGATGCGTCGTCGTCGCTGACCATCGCGAACACGGCCTCGGCGCCGTGCGCAGCGTCGGCGGGAGAGTCGGCATGTCGGGCACCGCGGGCTGTCAGCGACGCGGTCTTGTCCGGTGTGCGGTTGAAGACGGCGAGCTCGTGGCCGGCCTCCAGGAGACGACCCGCCATCCCTCGCCCCATCCGGCCGAGACCGACGAAGGCGACCGTGGACATGGGCTCAACCTAGGGCAGCTCAGGACTGGTACAGCCGACGCACGACGTCCTCGATGTCAGGTTCGGTCACGGTCAGGTCGCGCAGCGGGACGAGGGCGCTCACCGCGGCGACGACCTCGGCCGCCGTGGTCCGGTCGGGCTGGAACGCGAGGTGCTGCCGCAGCCCGTCGGCCTCCACGGACCGGAGCACCGTGCCGGGCACGTCGTCCAGCGCCGGCCCGGGCTCGACCAGGTCGACCACCAGCACCCGCTCAGCCCCGACCCGGCTCACCAGGGCCGGCAGCGAACCGTCGAAGACCAGGTGACCGTGGTCGACGACGAGCAGCCGCTCGCACAGCCGCTCGATGTCGGGAAGGTCGTGCGTCGTCAGCAGGATCGTGGTGCCGCGCTCGCGCCGCTCCCGGATCAGGAAGGCGCGCAACGCCTCCTTGCTCAGCAGGTCGAGCCCGATCGTCGGCTCGTCGAGCACGAGCAGCTCCGGGGAGTGCAGCAGCGCGGCCGTCACCTCGCCGCGCATCCGCTGCCCGAGCGACAGCTGGCGCACCGGGGTCTCGAGGAACGGCGCCATGTCGAGCAGGGCGACGCACTCGTCGAACCGTGGCTGCCAGACCGATGCCGGCAGCCGGTGGATCGCCGCCAGCAGGCGGAAGGACTCGCGCAGCGGCAGGTCCCACCACAGCTGGCTGCGCTGGCCGAAGACGGCGCCGATCCGCCGTGCCAGTGTCGCCCGCTCGCGGGTCGGCTCCAGACCGCAGACCCGCACATGTCCTGACGTCGGCACCAGGATCCCGGTGAGCATCTTGATAGTCGTGGACTTCCCGGCGCCGTTCGCGCCGATGTAGCCGACGCACTCACCCGGCGCGATCGAGAAGGTCACCCCGTCCACCGCGGCGACCGTGTGCTTCGTGCGTCGCAGCCGACCGGCGGCCCGGCGCACGACGAACTCGCGGTGCAGGTCGCGCGCCTCGACGATCACGACCCGGCTCCCACGTAGTGCCGCAGGCCGGTACGCCAGACCGCCGCCGACGCGATCCACGCGACAACCGCCACCGGGACCGCCGACCAGGAGAGCCACCCCGGCAGCCCGAGCGGGTCCGGCCGGCCCAGCAGGGCGAGCGAGGGCAGGTAGGCGACGAAGGCGACCGGCACGAGGAAGGTGAAGAACCGCCGGACCACCGTGCCGAAGACGGTGAAGGGGAAGGCGGACAGGTAGTTCCCGCCGTACGTGAACGCGTTGGCGAACTCCGTGCCCTCGATGACCCAGAATCCGATCGCCGACGTCGCGACGAAGACGGCGCTGAAGATGGCGGCGCCGGCCAGCGGGGTCACCACCACGAGCAGCAGGCGCCCGGGCGTCCAGTCGATGTCGACGGCGACGAGTGCAACAGCGAGAACCGTGAAGCCGGTCACCACTCGACCGACCCGGCGCAGCGAGAAGTCGCTGGTGACCAGCTGCCCCAGCGGTGAGAGCGGTCGCAGCAGGAACGCGTCGAACGTGCCCCGGCGCACGTAGAACGGCAGCTGGTCCAGGTGACCGACGACGAGGTCGGCGATGCCGAAGGCGGACACCGCGATGCCGTACATGAGCGTGACCTCGGCATAGCTGAAGCCACCGAGCTTGTCGACCTGGTGGAACACCACGTAGACCTCGGCGAACTCGACCAGCACGATGAAGGCCTGCGACACGACCTCGATGGCGAACGACGTGCGGTACGACGCCTGGGCGGCCACCCGCGACAGGACGATCGACCGGTACGCCGTTGCGACCGATGCGTCAGCCACCCTGCACCACCAGCTTGCGTGTCGCCCCCGCCAGCACCAAGCGACCGGCGCCGAGCAGCGCGGCAGCCCACACCAGCTGTGCCAGGACGAGCCCGATCGCGCGCAGCCCCGTGGCCTGGCCGGTCACGAGGTCGATGGGGGTCTGGATCATCGCCGGGAACGGGGTCGCATAGGCGAGCGTCCGCAGCCACTCGGGGAACATCTGCACGGGGATCAGGTGACCACCCAGCAGCCCCGACACGAGGACGTAGAACATGACGATGCCGCGCACCTCGACGAGCCAGAAGGCCACCAGGTTGACGGCGAACCGGCAGGCGAAGGACACCACGACCGCCGCGAGCAGGGACAGCGGCACCAGGACGATGGCGGTGGGGTCGTCGGGCACGTATAGGCCGTAGACGACCGCACCGAACGCCAAGGGCAGGATCGCTCGCGACAGCAGCGCCCAGCCGGCCCGGCCCAGGTCGGTGGCGAGCCAGGCCAGCTGCAGGTCCACCGGCCGGGCGAGGTCGACGGCGATGTCCCCCGTGGTCACCCGCTCGGCCAGCTCCGTCCACGAGAAGATCACGACGAAGGCGATCATCCCCTGGGCGACCCAGGTGTAGGTGGACAGGGAGGCCGCGTCGTAGCCCGCGACCGTGCCGCCGGCCGACTCCGCCACGCCGAGCAGGATCGACAGCTTGATCACGCCGAAGACGATGTTGACGAACACGCCCGCCACGGCTGCCTGGCGGTAGGTCGACCAGCGGCGGAATCCCGCCCCCGCCAGCGCTGCGGCCGGGCGCAGCGCAGGGAGGGACACAGTCGCGGGAGCCTAGCCTGGCCGACCGTCCCCGTCCTGCGTGCCGGGCAGGCAGTAGCCCCCGCCCACCTCGTCGACGAGCCCGTCGGCCAGCAGGCCGGCCAGCGCCCTCTCGCGCTGGACCGGCTCGTCCCAGGCGGCGGCCAGAGCGGACGCCGGCACCGGCCCGTCGGCGGCCCGGAGCACGGCCATCAGGCGGCCGCGGGCCTGCCGGTCGGTGCCCTCGAACGGCTGCCGGCGCCGGGCCGGCCCGACGTGCGGCGGCCGGCCGGCGACCTGCCACGCGCAGACCTCGCGCAGCGGGCACTCGTCGCACCGCGGCGACCGGGCGGTGCAGACGAGGGCACCGAGCTCCATCACGGCCACCGCCCAGCGGGCGGCGACGGCGGGGTCGTCGGGCAGCAACGACTCGCCGAGCCGCCGCTCGTCAGCGGTCAGCGACGGCGCCGGCCCGGCGCGGCCGGCGGCTGCCCGGACCAGGACGCGGCGCACGTTGGTGTCCAGGACGGTGTGTCGCCCGCCGTACGCGAAGGACGCGACCGCGGCCGCTGTGTAGGCGCCGACCCCCGGCAGGGCGAGCAGCTCGTCGTACGTCGCCGGGAGCCGCCCGTCGTGCCGTTCGACCACCGCCGTGGCTGCCGCGTGCAGGCGCAACGCCCGCCGCGGGTACCCGAGGCGGCCCCACGCCCGGACGGCCTCCCCGGGCGGCTCGGCCGCCAGCGCGGCCGGGTCCGGCCACCGCGCGATCCAGGCGCGGTACGCAGGCTCGACCCGGGCGACCGGCGTCTGCTGCAGCATCACCTCGCTCACGAGCACGGCCCAGGGCGACGTGCCCGGGGCTCGCCACGGGAGGTCCCGCGCGTTGGCGGCGTACCACGCCAGGACCCGCTGGTGCAGCGGCGACGGCGGGGCGGTCTGGGGCGTGCTGGGCATGGCCCGGGAATCGTCGCACGGCCTCAAGTAGGTGGCTGGACGTGACGACGCTGTGCAGAGGTGGGGAACCCGGCCGACCACCCTCGCCGAGCAGCCGGAGAGGTGGTGTGCCCGCGTCGATGTCCACAACCGGAGCGCAGCCGACGGCACCGGTCGACGCCGCGCTGGTCGTGGTCGTGGTCGGCGACAGCCGGACCCGGACCCGCACCCTGCGTGGGCTGCTGTCGGGGCCGGGGTTCGTCATCGCGGCCGAGGTCTGGACCGCCGCGGCCGCCGAGGCGGCGGTGGTCGAGCACCAGCCTGGTGCCGTGCTCGTCGACCTCGACCCCGCTGACGGCGGCATCGAGGCCATCGAGCGGATCATGGGCACCCGGCCCACACCTGTCGTCGTCTGCGGCAGCCTCGCCGCCCACTCCCAGGCTGCGCTGGCCGCCGGCGCCGTCGATGTCGTGGGCGCGTTGGACGCGCTCCCGAGCTCGCCGCAGTACGCCACGGCGCTGCGCCGGCACATGCGGGTGGCCAGCCGCGTCCGGGTGATCACCCACCCGCGCAGCCGGCTGCGCGCCCGGGGGCTGGGCGGTGCCAGCGAGGTGACGGCTTCGCCGCTGAGCCCGACGCCGACCCGCCCGGTGCGCCCGGCCGGACCTGAGCTCCGGCGAGCTGCCGTCCCGGCACACGCGGTCGATCCGCTGGCCGGTCCGCGGCGCATCATCGTGATCGGTGCCTCGACCGGGGGACCGCCGGCGCTCGCCACGATCCTCGCGGACCTGCCGGAGTACCTGCCCGTGCCGCTGCTGGTGGTGCAGCACATGGCCGACGGTTTCGTGGAAGGGCTGGCGAGCTGGCTGCACGACCTCTCGCCGCTGCCGGTGGAGATGGCCCGGCACGGCCACCGGCTGCGACCGGGGGTGGTGCACGTCGCGCCGGCGGGGGTCAACACGCTGCTCCGGGCGGGGCTGCGGGTCGAGCTGCGGAAGCCGCCGGTGGGGCAGTTCCACATCCCCGGCGTGGACGCCGCGTTCGCCAGCACGGCCACAGTCTGCGGAGAGCAGGCGGTCGGGGTCCTGCTCACGGGCATGGGCCGGGACGGTGCCGAGGGCCTGCGCATGATGCGCGATGCCGGTGCCCTCACCATCGGCCAGGACGAGCCGACCAGTGTGGTCTGGGGCATGCCGGCGGCGGCCCAGGCGCTGGGCGCGGTCGAGCTCGAGCTCCCGTTGTCCGAGATCGCGGCCGCACTCGCGGACGCGGTCTGCGCCGAGCAGGTGACGTCGTGAGCGTCCTCGACGACGCCGACTTCGCGACGCTGCGGGACTACCTGCGGACGGAGGCGGGTCTGGAGTTCGACGACAGCCGCCGGGCGGGGCTGACCGCAGTCGTGGCCGACCGGCTCCGCACGACCGGCGCCGGTGATCTCCGGACCTACCTGGGTGCCCTGTCCGGCACCGCCGGCGAGGCCGAGCGGCAGAGGCTGCTCGACAGCGTCACCGTGCGGGAGACCCACTTCTTCCGCAACCCGCCGCAGATGGAGGCCCTGCGCCGCCGGGTGCTGCCGGAGCTGCTCCGCCGGGCCGCCGGGCGGGACCGGCCGCTGACGATCTGGAGCGCCGGGTGCTCCACCGGCGAGGAGCCCTACACGCTCGCCATGATGCTGCTCGAGCTGTCCCCGATGGCCGGCTCGCGCGCACCCACCCGGGTCGTCGGCACCGACGTGTCCGCCGACGCGCTGCGGGCAGCCGCCAGGGGGACCTACACCGGGCGCACCGTCGAGACGATGCCGGCCGTCGTGCGCGACCGGTGGCTGGAGCCCCGGCCGGGCGGCGCACTGGGGGTCAAGGACGAGGTCCGGCGCCTGGTCGACCTCAGGCTGCACAACCTGGTCACCGACCCGGTCCCGTTCGCCAAGGGCGAGGTGGACCTCGTCGTCTGCCGGAACGTCACGATCTACTTCGCCCGGGAGACGACCCGGCTGCTGATGGGCCGCTTCCACGACGTGCTCGCCGAGGGCGGCTACCTGCTGCTCGGCCACTCGGAGACGCTCTGGCAGGTCAGCGACGCGTTCACCCTGGTGCCGGTGGGCGACGCGTTCGTCTACCGCCGCTCGCACGAGGGGCGTCGACGGCTCCCGCCGGTGCCCCGACGTCGCCGTCGTCCGGCGCCCGCGCCTGCGGCGGTGCCCCCCGGACCGACGCTGCTGGACGAGGCCCGCGGTCAGCTCGCGACGGGCGACTACGAGGCCGCCGCGCGTGCCGCGGCGGACGCGGTGGCCGCCGACCCGTTGCTGTCGGCGGCGTACGTCGTGCTCGGTCAGGCCCGCTGCACCCTGGGGCAGGACGCGGACGCGATCGACCCGCTGCGCAAGGCCGTCTACCTCGACCCGGCCGCCGGGCAGGCGCACTTCCTGCTCGCCGGTGCCCTGGCTCGTCTCGGGCAGCACGGTCCCGCGGCCGTGTCCTACCGCGCGGCAGCGAAGGCGGTCGGCCGGATGCCCGCGACGGCCCGCGATGACCTGCTGGGCGGGCGGGACGTCGCCGAGCTGGCCGACCTCTGCCGGCGGCTCGCGGACGAGTCGCAGCGGCTGGCCGGGCAGGTCGTGTCGGCAGCGCCCGGAGGTGTGTCGTGATCGGCTACGTCTCCTTCACGATGGGCGGCCGGATCTTGGCCGGCCAGCTCAGGGAGGTGCGTGAGGTCGTCCGGGCCACCGGGATCGAGCGGCTGGACGGGGCCCGCGCGCCGGTGACCGGACTGCTCGTCCTGCGTGGCCAGCCGGTGCCGGTCGTCGACCTCCGCTCCGGAGCGGGCGACGGCGAGGACCTGGCAGCCGGCGACGTGCTGGTCCTGCAGGTCGCCGAAGGGATCCTCGGCCTGGCGGTCGACCGGGTGCACGCGGTGCTCGGGCCGGACGAGCTCGTCCCGGCCGCCGGCGGCCGCGGGATCGGTCTCCCCGCGTACGTCCTCGAGGTCCGCCGGGACGCCCGCGGGACGCCGGTGTTCGTCGTGTCGCTCCCCGCCCTGGCCGGGCTGGTCCCCGCCTGAGCCGACCGGCTCGATGGTTGCGGGCAGCGGGCAGCGGGAACGGGTGCGGTGACGAGACCGTGCAGGGGGATGCCATGTCCACCGACGTCCGCGCCGAGGGCGCCCTTGGGCAGCAGGCCGACGCCGAGCCGCAGCCGCCGCGACGGCCCTGGCAGCTGTGGGTCGCTGCGGCGATGGTCGCGGCCTTCGGGGCACTGCTGGTCGCGGTCTCGGTGGGTGACGCAGACCGGTCGATCCCGGTGCTGGTCATCGGCTGCGCCCTGCTGGGTGCTGCTGTCGGGCTCGTGGTCTGGCACCGAGTCGGCTGGTGGCTCGCCGTCGTGCTCCTTGGCCTGGTCGTCGCCCTGCTCGCGCTCGCCTTCGCGGACGACCAGCAGCCATCGGCCGCGGTCGCCGCTGGTGTCGTCCTGGTGCCGGTCGTCCTGCTGTTGATGCCGGCGGTTCGGGGCCGCCGATCCTGGTCGGCGGCTGACTTCGTCGAGGACTCGGCTCCTGTTCTCGATCGTCCGACAGGCTGGACCAAGGAGTGGGGAGGTGGCTGGGTCAAGCTCGTCCTGATGAGCCTGCTCGCGCTGATCACGGTCCTCGTAGGCCTCGTGATGACGCTGGCGGCGCTGACCGACGACCGCGGTCCGGCGTTGGCGATGCCGTTGGTCTGCCTCGCGTTCGGCGTCGCGATCGTCGCGACACTGCCGATGTTCTGGCCGCGCCGGGCCGGACGGCCCGTGACCTGGACGGCCGACGTCGCTGGCCGGCAGGAGACCGGTGTGGCGTTCCGGTACGCGCGCGCCCGGTCGGCCGGCGCGCTGGTCGGCTGCCTGGCATTCTGCGTCAGCGGCCTCCTGCTGACCGTTGCCGGTGAGGGGTGGGGCATCCGGCTCGTCGGCGTGCTGGCGTTCACGGTGTTCGGCTTCTTCGCGTTCTACTTCGTGCGCAAGGGCCTGGGACGTGGGTGGGCCCTCCTCGCGACGCCGCGCGGGATCGGTGTCGTCGACGGCCCCGGCCGGACCTTCCTGCCGTGGGAGACGGTGTCCGATGTGCGGGCCGGCGAGACGACGACCTACCACCGCGGCATCGCCATCCACGAGCCGCACATCGCTGTGGACGTCGACGGCGCCGTGGACTACGACGACGCGCTGGACGAGACGCTGGCGAAGGTCGGGTCGGAGTTCAGCGGGTCGGACGTGACCTGGAGCGTGCGGGCCTTGTCGGTCGACCCGGTCCGGGTGCTCACCTCAATGCGGCACTACCTCCGGCACGCCGAGCACCGCGACGAGCTGGGTGACGAGAGATCGCTCGCCCGGATCGCGAGGAACGACCTGGACGCAGGAACGGATCAGACGTAACGCTCGAGGATGGAGGACTCGGCGAGCCGGGACAGGCCCTCGCGGATGCTGCGGGCTCGCGACTCGCCGACCCCGTCAACGGCCTGCAGGTCGTCGATGCTTGCGGCAAGCAGCTTCTGCAGGCTGCCGAAGTGGTCGACCAGCCGGTCCACCACGGTGCCCGGAAGCCGGGGGACGCGGGCCAACAGCCGGTAGCCGCGGGGGCTGACCGCGACGTCGAGGCCCTCGCCGCCCGCGTAGCCGAGCGCGCGGGCGACCGCCGCCAGGTCGAGCAGCTCCAGGGAGTCGAGCTGGTCGAGCTCGCCCAGCACGTCGGCGACCGACCGTGACCTGCGCCCGGTCGGGGCAGGCAGGTAGTCGCGGGCGATGAGCTCGCGGTCCGGCTCGACCCCGGCGATGAGCTCGTCCAGCTGCAGGGTGAGCAGGCGGCCGTCGGTGCCGAGCTCCACGACGTACGACTCGATCTCGCCCGCGATGCGGCGCACCATCTCGAGCCGCTGCGCCACCGCGGAGACGTCACGCACGGTGACGAGGTCCTCGATCTCGAGCGCGGACAGCGTGCCCGACACCTCGTCGAGGCGCAGCTTGTAGCGTTCGAGCGTTGCCAGGGCCTGGTTCGCCCGGGACAGGATCTGGGTCGAGGCCTCGAGGACGTAGCGCGACCCGTTGACGTAGAGCGCGATGATGCTCATCGACTGGCTGACCGAGATGACCGGCAGGTCGGTCTCCTTGTTCACCCGGTCAGCGGTGCGGTGGCGGGTGCCGGACTCATCGGTGGGGATCGCTGGGTCGGGGACCATCTGCACGGCTGCCCGGACGATGCGGGTGCAGTCGCCGTCGACGACGATCCCGCCGTCCATCTTGGCCAGCTCGCGCAGCCGGGTGGCGCTGAACTCGACGTCGAGCACGAACCCGCCGGTGCACAGCTGCTCGACGACCTTGTCCCACCCGAGCACGATCAGCGCTCCCGTGCCTCCGCGCAGGATGCGCTCGAGGCCGTCGCGCAGCGCCGTCCCCGGGGCGACCGCCGCGAGAGTGGCGCGCAGCGGGTCGTCGATCCGCTCGGTGCCTGCCAACTCTGCGCTCCCGGTCAGTCCCCCGGCCGGACCGACCTGCCTGGGGCGGGTCCGTGGTCGGCCTTGATCGCGCGCGAGTCTATCCGGGTGGCCGGTCGCCTGCGTGACCGTCGGGTGGTCACGAGATGGACACGCTTCGGCCAGCGGCCGCCGCTGACGCTCGCGGTCAGCGCCGACGGTTCGCGAACGGGATGACCTCGGCACCCGGGAAGGCCACCCGCAGCGCGTGCGCGAGGTCGGTCACCTCGATCACCTCGATGCCCGGAGGCACCCTGCCCGGGTCCGGCGGCACGATCGCGTGGGTGAACCCGAGACGCGCCGCCTCGGCGAGCCGCCGCGCGGTGCCGGTGACCCGCCGGATCTCGCCGGCCAGCCCCACCTCCCCGATCGCGACGAGGCCGGTGGCGAGGGGCTCGTTCTGCGCGGCGCCGGCCACGGCCAGGGCGAGTGCCAGGTCCGTGGCGGGCTCGGTCAGCCGGACGCCGCCGACAGTTGCGGCATAGACGTCGCTCGCCGCCGTCGTGGACATGCGGATCCGTTCCCCGCCCCGGCGCTGCAGGACGGCGAGCACCATCGCCAGCCGGCCGCCGTCGATGCCGCTCGTGGTCCGCCGGGGTGACGCGAGGTGCGTCGGGGCCAGCAGGGCCTGAACCTCCGCGACCAGCGGGCGCTTGCCCTCGATCGTCACCGTCACGCAGGTGCCCGGCACCGCCTCGTGGCGCTGGGACAGGAACAGCCCGCTCGGGTCGGGCAGGCCCTCGATGCCCTCGTCGGAGAGGTCGAAGCAGCCGACCTCGTCGGACGGGCCGTAGCGGTTCTTGATGCCGCGCACCATCCTCAGCCTGGAGTGGCGGTCGCCCTCGAACTGGAGGACCACGTCGACGAGGTGCTCGAGCATCCGCGGCCCGGCGACCGAGCCGTCCTTCGTGACGTGGCCGACCAGGACCGTGGCGATGCCGCGCTCCTTGGACACCCGGATCAAGGCGGCCGCGACCTCGCGCACCTGGCTGACGTTGCCCGGGGAACCGTCGACGTCGGCGCTGGCGATGGTCTGGACCGAGTCGACCACCAGCAGCGTCGGGTGAACGTCGTCGAGGTGGCCGAGCACCGCCGCCAGGTCGGTCTCGGCGGCCAGCAGGAGGTCGTCACGCAGCGCCCCGATCCGGTCGGCCCGCAGCCGGACCTGGGCAGCTGACTCCTCGCCGGTGACGTAGAGCGCACGGCCGCGCTCGGCGAACCGAGCCGCGACGTCCAGCAGCAGCGTGGACTTGCCGACCCCCGGCTCACCGGCCAGCAGCACGACCGCACCCGGAACCAAGCCACCGCCGAGGACCCGGTCGAGCTCGGGGACCCCCGTCGGGACCGCCCGAGCCGCCTCGACGTCGACCTCGCGGATCGGCCGGGCGGGCGCGCTGACCGGGCCGGCCGCGGTGGTGCGCACGACAGGGGCCGCAGCGTCCTGGACCGACCCCCAGGCCTGGCACTCGCCGCACCGGCCGACCCACTTCGTGGTGGCCCAGCCGCACTCGCCGCAGCGGAAGGCGGGGCGCTCACGGGTGGCGGTGCGGCTCATGCCGACGACAGTAGGACGGGGGTGGGACACGACCGGTGAGGCGCGCTCGCTCAGGGGCGGCGGAAGGACTCCTCGACCAGGCCGCGACGGAAGAAGTCCTCGCCGAGGCCGGCGATCAGGGGCTCGACCTGGCTCGTCATGGATCGGATCGCGGCCAGCTTGGTCTCGAGCCGTTCGCCGTCCAGCAAGTAGCTGACCAGCTGCTCGTCCCGCGGCGTGCACGGGGGCTCGGCACCCATGAACACGTTGAACCGGTCCAGCGGCTCGCGGAACTCGGCGAGCCACTCGGGCGAGTTCGTCGCGTAGGCCAGGACGGATCCCGTGGGCGCCACGTCCTCGAAGGCCGCGGTCGCCCAGCGGCAGACGGCCTTGTGGTCGTCGTGGCCCGTCATGCCGTCGGGCCCGAAGGTCAGCACCGTGTCGGGCTGCACGTCGGCCATCACGGTCGTCACCCGGCGTACGGCCTCGTCCTGGTCGACGTCGGCGCATCCGCCGTCGGGGTAGTCGAGCCAGTGGTGCTCGGCGACGCCGAGGATCGCCAGTGCGGTCTCCATCTCGGCGGTGCGCACGGCGGCCAACGGTGCGCCGCTCGGCCAGCGCTCCTCGTCGGGTGACCCGAGCTCGCCACGGGTCGCCGTGATGCAGACCACCCGGTCGCCCGCCGCGGCTGCGCGCGCCATCAGCCCGCCGCACAGCCAGGTCTCGTCGTCGGGGTGGGCCCAGACGCCGAGGATGCTGCCCAGCGGGTTGTCACCTGACATGCCCGAGACGCTACCGCGACGTCCGATCGCCGCCAGCGATCTCCGGCACCGGACCGCAGACTGGATGCATGACGACAACCACCACGACGTACGTTGTGCACGCACTGCCGGCGGCGATCCTGGCCCAGGTCCGGTCGAGCCGGCTGGACGCATCGGGCAACCCGGCCGAGCGCGCGGTGGCCCGCGGCGGCGAACCGCTGCGCTGCTGCCTGCGGGACGCCGAGGCGGGTGAGGCACTGCTGCTGTTCGGCTACTCGCCGCCGGCGGCTCGCGGGCCGTACCGGGAGGTCGGTGCCGTGTTCGCGCACGCCGAGCAGTGCACCGGCTTCGCGGGCACCGGCTACCCCCACGACTGGCGCCGGCGGCCACAGGTGCTGCGCGCGTACGACAGTCGCGGCTGGATCCACCCGGCGACAACCGTGCACGACGGCTCCGACCCCGAGTCCGCGATCGCCGAGGTTCTCGCAGCCTCCGGTGTCGTGGAGGTGCACAGTCGCAACATCGCGCACGGCTGCTACATGTTCGCCGTCGCCGCCCGCTGACCCTCCGACACATCCGTGACTGGTGTGGGCTCGTGGGACAGGTTCGACACGTCGTCTGTCCCTCCAACACCAGTTGTGTCCCAGGGTCGCGAAAGTCGTTCCCGCGAAAGCGCCCGCTCTCGTACGTCGACGCGACCCCGCCGCCCCGTCAGCGGCGGCGGGGCTTCGGGTCGGCCGGGTGCAGCGCGAACCGGCGGCGGGACGTGAGGTGCTCGTTGCACAGCCGGGACAGCTCGTCGTAGCCCTTCTGCCCCATCAGCTCCACCAGCTCGGCGCGCATCGAGGCGTAGACCGGCTCCTTGCCCACATGGGCTTCGGTGTTGCCGCTGCAGTACCAGTCCAGGTCGTGACCGCCGGGACCCCAGGCGCGGCGGTCGTACTCCGCGATGACGACCACGAGGACCTCGGTGCCGTCCGGGCGTTCGACGTGCTCGTAGGTGCGCCGGATCGGAAGCTGCCAGCACACGTCGGGCTTCGTCTCGAGGAAGTGTCGTCCGGTACGCAGGGCCAGCCCGTGCAGAGCGCAGCCCTCGCCGCCGGGGAATCCGGGACGGTTGGCGAAGATGCACGCACCGTCGACGACCCGGGTCTTGCGGGCACCGTCCTCGTCCTTCTCGGTCCACTTCTTGGGGTTGTAGTGCTGCCACGTCTCGGGCGTGAGCTCCTTGACGAAGGACTTGACCCTCTTCTCGTCGTCCTTGTCTGAGAAGTGGGCACCGAGGGTGCAGCAGCCCACACCCTCCGGCTGGTCGGCGTAGATCCCCTGGCAGCCGTTGCCGAAGATGCACTCCCAGCTCGACGTCAGCCAGGTGAGGTCGCAGCGGAACATCTGGTCGCGGTCGTCGGGGTCGGGGAACTCGACCCATGCGCGGGGGAAGTCAAGAGGAACCTCAGGCACGGGGGCCACTCTACGTGCGGTCCTAGGCTGAGGGCATGAGCCGTACGGTGCGCGTCCCCGGTGCGAAGGTCGCGTTGTCGACCGCCTCGTGCTACCCGGAGACCTGCACGACGGCGTTCGAGATGGCGGCGGACCTCGGGTTCGACGGGGTCGAGGTGATGGTCTGGACCGACCCGGTGAGCCAGGATCCCGATGCGCTGCGGGGGTTGTCGGAGCGCTACGGCGTCCCGATCCTGGCGATCCACGCGCCGTGCCTTCTGCTGACCCAGCGCGTCTGGTCGACCGACCCGTGGACCAAGCTGGTCCGGGCGCGGGAGGCCGCGGAGAAGCTCGGTGCGCCGACGGTGGTGGTGCACCCGCCGTTTCGCTGGCAGCGCGATTATGCCCGCGGGTTCGTCGAGGGGCTGGCGCGGATGCAGGGCGAGACCGATGTCGCCTTCGCGGTGGAGAACATGTTCCCGTGGCGGGCGCGCAGCCGGGAGGTCGTCGCGTACCTCCCGCACTGGGACCTGCTCGAGCTGGACGTCCCCGCCGTGACCCTCGACCTGTCGCACACCGCGGTGTCCGACTCCGACGCGGTCGAGGTGCTGGAGGCTCTCGGCGACCGGCTCTCGCACGTCCACCTCGCAGACGGCTCGGGGTCGAACAGGGACGAGCACCTCGTGCCGGGCAGGGGCTCGCAGCCCTGCGCCGACGTGCTGGAGCGGCTGGCGCGCACCGGCTACGCCGGGACGGTGGTCCTCGAGGTCAACACCCGCCGCGCGCTCAACCGCGACGAGCGAGAGGCCGACCTGGCCGAGGGGCTGGCCTTCGCCCGGCTCAACCTGGCGGCAGCGGCCGGCAGCGCGCCGTGAGCAGGCCGTCCCGGCAGCTGTTCGACTCCGTCGCGACGGAGTACGACGCCAGCCGACCCGACTACCCCGCGCAGCTCTTCGACGCACTGGAGTCGGCGATGGGCCAGCCGCTGCTGTGGTCGGACGTCTGCGACGTCGGTGCCGGCACCGGCATCGCCACGCGGGCGCTCGCCGGCCGGGGCGCGACGGTGACCGCGGTCGACCCGGGGCTGGGCGTGCTCACGGTGCTGGCGGCACGGTCGACGTCGCGCGTCCGCCCGGTGGCCGGGGACGGGAACGCCCTGCCCTTGCGCGACGCGTCGTTCGACCTGGTGTCGTACGCCCAGTCGTTCCACTGGACGGACCCCGAGAGGTCTGTCGACGAGGCTTTCCGGGTCCTGAAGCCGACGGGAGTGCTCGCCCTGTGGTGGAACCGGCACGACGTGACCGTCCCGTGGATGGCCGAGTCGCAGAACAGGGTGTTCCGCGCCTGCGACCGGCAGGAGCATGCCGACGAGGCCTGGGTCCCCGAGCTGTTGCGCACGCCCCCGTGGTCTCGCCGCGTCGCGACGGTCGAGATCCCGTGGTCGCGGCGGCTGTCGCTGGCTGAGTATGGCCGTGACCTCGGCACCCAGTCGTACGTCTTCGCACTCGGCCCCGACCGGGCGGCTGAGGTCGTGGCGGCCGAGCTCGCCGAGCTCGAACGGGTGCACCCGTCGGGCACCTTGGACGAGCCCTGCACGACGTACGCCGTGTTCGCCCGGAACTGACGGCTTCGCGGCGGGTCTACGCGCCGTTCCTCAGGGGTGAGGGAGGGACCTCGTGCGGCGGACCGCCAAGATGTTCGCGATCAGGGCGCCCACGACGGCTCCACCCAGGCCGGCTGTCCCAGGCGGGCCGCCGGTGTCCGACCGGGCCAGCAGGAAGAGCGTCACAGCCACCGCGATCGAGACGACGAGCGTCCTCGTCCTGAACCGCGGCGTCAGGCTCCCGGTCAGCCAGCGACGCGTATATGACGTGACGAGCACCGCCCACAGCACCGCTGCCCCGGCTGCGGCCGCGAGAGTCGTCGCTTGGACCTGGCCGGACCGATCCGCCGCAGCGGCGAGCCCGCCCAGCACCAGCAGCACGCCGACAACGACGCCGATCGACGACCACAGCACCGCCCGGCGCGGCCATGCGGCGCTCGCCCGCGCAGGCTGGTGCCCCGCGACCCGCTCGGCACTATCCGGCACGGCCGGTCCGCCAGATCACGAGCGAGCCGAGAGCAACGAGCCCGAGGCGACGCTGACCACCGACGTGTCACCGGCGTCGCCCTCGGCTGACGGCAGCGGGAAGGACGATGCCGCATACGCCGAGGGTCACGAACGTCCAGCCGAACAGCCGCGCGCCGTACCTCGCCATGCTGATCTCCCCAGTCCCAGAGGGTCACGCCGTCGAGGATGTCGCCTCCTGTGATTCGCACCTACCGCTGCGTCTGCAGCACCGAAACCGACGGCGGGCTCGCCCCGCGTCCCGGCGGGCTCGACGTGCCCGGT
>DASVED010000184.1:0-5899 GCA_036380775.1 Actinomycetes bacterium | reverse complement strand
GGCCGGCCACGGCTCACGGCCCTCGGCCTCGAGATGGGACACCCGCGCGACCAGGACGCCGGGGTCGATCAGCCCGGTGGCCTCGGTCGGGACCGCGAGGAGGTCGCCCGACTCGCCGGTCAGGATGCGGGCGGCCACCTCGCGCATCCGCTGGACGGAGACCCCGGTCGGGGACAGGGGCGGGTTCGGCAGCGCGTGGGCGTAGACGTGGCGGGACCGCGCGAACAGCCCCCGCAGCCCCCGCCGCTTCGCCGGCGGAGGCGGCGGCTCGAGCAGGACCATCCGCAGCAGCTTGGCCTGCGGCGACGTGGCGAACAGCTCGATGTTGATCGCGCTGAAGCTCTCCGGGTTCACCGCGTTCGGGGTGAGCCGGTGACGCACCGGGGCCATGGCCGCGTCGAAGGCCGGGCGGTCCGTGTTGCGCAGGCGGGCGAACCCCGCGAGCACCGACTCCAGCAGCGCCGGGTCGTCCAGCCGTTCGATGAGCGCCGCGCAGGTCTCGGCCAGCAGGCCCACGGTGGCGGGCGGCGCCGGCCAGGACCCGGCCTGCGGCACCGGGACCGACGGGGACGCTGCACCGTCGTCGCCCGCGGGCTCCAGCGAGGTCCCGAGGACCTCCCCGGCCCGGCCGCGCAGCGACGGCGCCAGGGCAGAGGCAGCAGCAACCAGCTCGGCGACGGTCGCGAGGGACGCCCGTCCGATGTGCTTGCCGACGACCGCGAGCGCGCGCTCCTGCACGTCTGTCCGCTCGTGGCCGAAGGCGTCGGCGACGACGAGGAGTACGTCGTCGGGTGCATGACCGGCGCCCCTCGCCGTCCTGTCCAGCCAGGAGAGCTGGGTCGTCACCAGCCCCTTCTCCGGCCGGGCGAGCACCATGCGGCTCGCGTCCAGCATGGTCTCCGCGTCGATCAGCCCGGCGTCCCATGCCGCCCGGAGCGCGCGCTGCGCGTGCTTCGCGCAGGGGCCGGTCCCGTAGCCGGCCAGCTGCACGTACGACCGCCGCGAGGCCACCTCCTGCGGTGTGGCCTCGAGGCTCGTGAGGATCGTGAGATGCGGCGGCGTCGCGCCCTTGGCCTCGGTGCGCAGCAGGATGCGCAGGCACGCGTCGATCGCGGCGCCCCGGTCCAGCCGGCCGTGCTCGCACAACGCGCGCACGACCCCCGGCCAGGTGTCGTCGGGCGACCGCTGGACGACCTCCTGTCGGCGAGACTGGGGGTCGAACACACTGATCCACTCCGCGGCGAGCCCGGGAACGTCGGCCAGCTCCAGCATCAGCGGGACCATGGCCACGAGCTCCTCGTCGGCGCAGATCTCGGCCAGCAACGGCCGCCGTACCGGGTCGGTCGTCTTGCGGTAGTCCAGGGTCAGGTCGGCGACCAGCCCCCGCAGGTAGGCCGGCGTCCGGGGGCGGGGGGCGCCCAGCCTCGAGCGGAGGTCCTCGACCACGTGCCAGTGCCCGTTCCAGACGTCGTTCTCCAGGGCCCCGCCGGCGAGCCGGTCGAGCAGCTCCGGAAGCCAGGCTGGGTCACGGTCCAGCAGCACGTCGACGATCGGCGCATCCCTCGTCGGTCCCCACTTCCACCACTTCGCGATGTGGGTCGCGGTGGTCGCGGCACCCGCCGTGCACCCCAGAGTGGCCAGCCCGAGCGCGTCGTAGCTGCGCAGGTGCTCCCAGAGCCGGCCGGTGCGGCGCAGCTCGGTGGTCACGCTCTTCAGCTCCGGCCGGAGGGCTCGGCGCTGGGTCTCGTCCAGGTCGCGCAGCAGGTCGCGGACCCGGCCGAGGTCGCCGGCGAGTGCCGCCCGGGTCAGGGCGTCGGCGGCAGCGGTCACGGCAACCTTTCCTGCGTACGCTCGGAAGGCACCGCACCATCCCTCTCGCCGGCGACGATCTGGGCGGCGAGCACGTGCTTGCACGGACCACGGCTGCCCGCGTACTTGGCCCACCACTGGCAGGTGCAGGTCGCACCGTCAGGGCTGAGGCGGACGTGCTGCACGTGGTCGTCGACCTGCACCACCACCAGGTCGCCGTCGACGGTGACCGCTCCGCTGTCGACGAGCGCGCGGGCGTTGCGCAGCCGGGGGTTCATGCCCTCGACGGCCGAGGCGTCGTAGGGCAGCTCGCGGTGGAAGTAGGCCGCCTCGGCGACGTCGTAGCCGACCTGTCCGGCGGTGCCGAGCTGGGCGAGCGCACGGCGCACCCGGTCGGCCGCGAGCCCGGACCGCTCGGCGATCAGGTCCACCTCGACCCGCGGCTCCCAGGCCAGCACCGCCGACACCAGGTCGGCGTCGTCGGAGGTCGAGTCGGCGGCCAGCGCGTCGAGGACCCCGCCCTCGCCGGAGAACCCGCGGGACAGGTCCGGCGACAGCGTGAGACTGAGCCGGGCATCGCGCAGCACCAGCTCCCACACGCTCGGCACCGGCGGCCCACCCGGCCCGACGACGGGGCCGTAGACGCGGAGGTGCGTCGCGAAGCGCAGCAGCGGCAGGAGGTTCTCCAGCCGTTCCGGCCCGGCGAGGCAGACCGCACCCGGCACCGGGCGGGTGGTGACCCGCAGGCTGCGGCCGGCCGGCACCGCCCACAGCGCCCCGCGGTTGCTGCCCTTCGGCAGCGAGCGCAGGAACCGGCGCGCCTCGACGGCGTCGATCTCGGCGCGCAGGTCCATGGTCGAGGCACTGGCCTGCACCTCGGCGAACCCGCGCAGCCACCGTCGGGGCAGCGCGACCTTGCGCTCCACGACCGAGTCGTCCAGCGTCGTGACGGTCACGTCGTCGGCGCCGACGGCGAGGTGCAGCGGCTCGCCGCCACCGACGCGGGCGAGCGCGTCGCGCAACGGCAGGTTGACGTCGACGTTGGTGGTGCCGCGGTCCATCAGGTCGCCGTCCAGCCCGCCGGACAGCACGTCGAGCCGGGCGTAGACGCCGCAGCACCCCGAGAACGACTCGAACCGCAGCCGGTCGCCGTTGCTCGTCACCACCGGATCGAGGATCTCCTGCAGCCGCTGGGAGGTCATCGGCACGTAGTAGCGGGCGCGCGCCACGGCGGCGACGGAGAGCAGCCCCTTGGCACCCTGCTCGGGCTCGGCCAGGAAGCCGGCGAAGAACCGGGGGTGCTCGGCCAGCCCGGCCGGGGTGCTGCCGCCCGAGGTCTCCAGGTGCAGCGCTCGGCCGCGGCCGTCGTCGACCAGTGCGGACGGACGCAGGTAGCTGTAGCTCTGCTGGGCAACCCCCACCATGACGGTCAGGCTAGGAGCGCAGGGCGGTGCCTGCCTGCCGTACGCCGGAAAACCACCCACCCGGCCGCCTCACTCCCGCGTTGATCATGCAGAAGTGGTTGTGCTGTGGAGCGGGCGGCTGGTCGCGAACCAACACCTCCACCCTGGAAGGGTGGCGCTCTAGCCGGTTGAGCTACGCCCGCATGAGCCGCGACCCGGGCGGACCCGGTGCGACGCGTCGAGCAGCGTAGCCCGCCACCCCTCCCCCCACCCTCCTTCCGGTGATCATGCAGTACTGGTTGGCAACCACAACTGCATGATCACCGGGGTGAGAGGGGTGGGCTGACCTGCAGCTTTTCGGAGGCGCAACCACAGCTGCATGATCACCGGGGGGTTGATCATGCAGGCGTGGTGGGGGTTGATCATGCAGGCGTGGCTAGGGTCGCGCTGTGCCGCCCCGTCGACGCACCGAGCCCGACGTCGGGCGAGCCGCTCTCGCCCGGGTCCTCGAGGCGCACACCATGGAGCCGACCGATGTGCGCGACGCCGTCCGGTTCCTGCTGGAGGAGATCGCCGAGCGGGCACCCGGCCGGTCCGTCGAGATCCGCGTGCCGCCCTACGGCGCCGTCCAGTGCGTGGAGGGGCCCCGTCACACCCGCGGCACGCCGCCCAACGTCGTCGAGACCGACCCGATGACCTGGGTCTCGCTCGCCACCGGTGGCACGTCCTGGGCGGACGCGGTCGGTGCCGGACTCGTCCGACCGAGCGGCGAGCGGGCCGATCTGTCCGCCTTTCTCCCGCTCGTCTGACACCCTGGCCGGGTGAGCCGACTCAGCGGGGTGACCGTCCGACGTACCACCGCGGTCCTCGCCGCCCTTGCCCTCGCCGCGCCTCTCGGTGCGTCGCCCGCGGCCTCGGCCGAAGCGCCGCTCACGACTCGCGAGGTCGTCGGTACGTCGGTCATGGACCGTCCGATCACCGTCGTGCACCGCGGTCACGAGGGCGCGACCCGGCGGGTCCTCGTCATCGGCAGCATCCACGGCGACGAGCGGGCCGGCATGCGCGTGGTGCGCCGTCTGCTGGACCGGGCCGACCTGCCGCCCGACCTCGACCTCTGGCTGGCCCGGACCGTCAACCCCGACGGCACCGCCCGCGACACCCGCACCAACGCCCACGGGGTCGACCTCAACCGCAACTTCCCCTACCGCTGGCACAGCTCGAGCCGTGGCAGCACCTGGTCCGGTCCGGCGCCGCTGTCCGAGCCCGAGTCGGTGGCTCTGCGCGACCTCGTGCGCCGCCTGGACCCGTGGCTGGTCGTGACGTTCCACCAGCCGTTGTTCGGCGTCGGCGCCAACGACAAGGGGATGCCCACGGTCCGCGCGCTCGCCGATGGGATGCGGCTGCCGGTGCGCGACTACGCGTGCACCGGCGTCTGCTACGGCACGTTCACCGGCTGGGTCAACCACCGGACCGACTCGCTGGCCGTGACGGTCGAGTTCGGGCGTACCGCGTCGACCTGGCGCATCCGCCTCGCCGCCCGCACCGTCCTCGACGTCGGCACCCGCGGTCCCTGACGCAGCGGTCCCCGCGCCTCAGGGAGGACGCGGGGACCGCTGGGTCAGATGAGCCGGGATCAGAAGCCGGCGACGTTGAGCAGCCGCTCCTTGGTGCTGTCCGGGTCGTCGCCGTCGTTCCAGTCGAGCGTGCCGGCCGACTGCAGCGCCGACTTCACCTGCGCCGGTGTGGCCGACGGGTGGGTGGCCGCGTAGAGCGCCGCACCACCGGCGACGTGCGGCGAGGCCATCGAGGTCCCCGAGATGGTGTTGTAGCCACCGTTCATCCAGGTCGACCGGATGCAGGTCCCCGGCGCGATCAGGTCGACGTCCGAGCCGTAGTTCGAGTAGTCGGCGAACGTGTCGTCGACATCGGCCCGGCAGGTGGACGGCGCACCCCCGCCCGGCTTGCCGTTGAAGTCCGACAGCGCGCTCACGGTGATGACCTCGTCGTACGCCGCCGGCGCGGACTCGGCAGCGTCCGCCGAGTCGTTCCCGGCCGCTACCGCGTAGGTGACGCCGGCCGCGACCGACGCGCAGATGGCCTCGTGCTCGGCGTCGCCGTCGGTGCGGCCGCAGTTGCCGTCGTCCGAACCGCCGCCGCCGAGGCTCATGTTGGCCACCTCGATGGAGGCGGCGTTGGCCGTCACGTAGTCGATGCCGCACACGATGTCGGAGGTGAACCCGACGCCGGCCGCGTTGAGCACCTTCACCGGCCAGATGCGTGCACCCGGCGCGACGCCGACCACTCCGGCCGCGTTGTCGAGCGCACCGATGGTGCCGGCGACGTGCGACCCGTGGCCGTTGTCGTCGTCGGCGCTCAGCGCGAGCGCGCAGTTCTTGGCACCGGCCCGGTTGACGTTCAGGTCCGGGTGGTCGAGGTCCACGCCGGTGTCGATGACCGCGACGTCGACGTCGACCCGCTGGTCGGTGCCGTCGATGGCGGCGGTCGGGCTGAGCTCCGCATCCGCGCGGTCGACGCCGGTCGGGGTCGTCTGTGCGGTGGCGCTGACCTTGCGGTCGACCTGGACGTACGCGACGCGCGGGTCGGCCTCGACCAGCCCGGCGACCGCTGCCGGCATCTGGGCTGCGTAGCCGTCCAGGGCACTCGAGTACACGTGGCCGGTGACCACC
>DASVED010000183.1:0-11378 GCA_036380775.1 Actinomycetes bacterium | reverse complement strand
ACGCTCACCCTGAAGCCCGGCAGCGGTGCCCCTCCGGCTGCTCAACTCCTGAAAGATTGCCTGACAGCCGTGGCCTGTCCCGCGAACGCGTTCGTCCCGGGACGTACCGACAGCGCGACCTTCACCGGACTCACCGCGGCCCAGGTGAACGGCATGTCCTTCGACCTGACCGTGAACAACCCCAACACCACCCCCGTGGAGGTGTGGGTCGACGGCGTCACCGTCGCGGTCACGTACTCGCTGCCCGTCCCCGCGGTGTCCGGGACGGCCACCGCCCAGCCGTACGTCACGGGTTCGGCGGCCACGACGCCGCTGCTCAAGGCGTCTGGCGCCGCGACCGTGCTCGCGCTGCACGGAACCGTCTATGCGCCGATGTCGGCGGTGGACCTCGCCATCACCTCGGTCCCGTGGACGGTCGTCGACCGCGGGGTCGTCGTGCGGCACCTGCTCTCGTCGATGACCACCGCCGCGGGCTTTACCGGCCCGCTCGTCTCCGTACCGTCACTGGGTCAGGCCAAGCGCACCGTCCTGCTGACGGCTAGCGACCCCAGCGGTGCCACTCTGGCCCGCGCCGACGTCACGTTCGCGAGCTCCAGCGGACTGGTGAACGGCACCTTCCCGACGGTGAACGAGTGGACGGTGAACTGACGTCTCGGCCGGGAGACGCGCCTGTGCCGTGACCGATCCCACCCGGTTTCCGCCTCAAGTTCTCACCCGATCGGCCGACACCTTTAGCAGAGGTCGGCTCTCACGCCCGCCCGACGATGAAAGGGTCGATCCTCATGCTCTCCGCTCTCCGTGCACGGGCTGACAAGGAGTCCGGCTTCACGCTTGTGGAGCTCCTCATCGTCATCGCCATCCTCGGCGTCCTCGCGGGCGTCGTCGTCTTCTCCGTCGGGGGCATCACCGACGACGGCACCACGGCCGCCTGCAAGACCGAGGCCTCCACGGTGCGTACCGCCCAGGAAGCCTTCTACGCCAAGAGCACCACGCCCAAGGCCTACGCCGCCAGCGCCGGCGCCCTGGTCACGGCGAAGCTGCTCGCGGGCACGCCCACCTATGTCACGACGACGAGCGCGACGCCGTTCTCCGACTACAGCGTCGCCTGGGTGGCCGGCCAGGGCTGCACCGGCACGCCCTGATCTGACGGGTTCGACGTAGCGAAGGGGTCCGCCGATCAGCTCGGCGGGCCCTTTCGTCCGTGGGCTCAGTCAGGCCGCTGACCAGGTTCATCGCGGGTGCCCCCGGTAGGATTCGAACCTACGCCACCGCCTCCGGAGGGCGGTGCTCTATCCCCTGAGCTACGGGGGCTCGGGCACCGCCGAGGTTACCAGTCGGGACGAACCGCCCCGGCGAGCGCTCGGCGCGGGTTAGCCTCACCGCGTGGGTGACAACCTCGGCCGCGTGCTGGTCGTCGACGACAGCGACGTGATCCGATCCCTCATCTGCGTGAACCTCGAGCTGGAGGGATTCGAGGTCGTCACCGCCGTCGACGGGCAGGACGCTCTGGAGAAGGTCCTCGAGGCCGCGCCGGACGTCATGACGATCGACGTGAAGATGCCGCGCCTGGACGGGTTCGACACGGTGGCCCGGCTGCGCGCCGACCCGCGCACCAGTGCCCTCAAGGTGGCGATGGTGACCGCCTGCGCCCAGGAGTCCGACGTCCGCCGCGGCCGGGAGGTGGGCGTCGACGCGTACGTCACGAAGCCGTTCGACCCCGCCACCCTGGTGCGGACCGTCCGGGACCTGGTCGAGAGCACCGCCTCCTGACGCACCCCGGATAGCCTGGCAGGCGTGACGCCAGCCGATCTCTCCACCGCTGTCCGCGCCGCCGTGCAGGCGGCCGTCGACTCCGGCGACCTCACGGTCGCCGTGCCCGACGAGGTCAGGATCGAGCGCCCCAAGGTCAAGGAGCACGGCGACTACGCCACATCGGTGGCGCTGCAGCTGGCCAAGCCGGCGGGACGGCCGCCCCGTGAGGTGGCCGAGGCGCTGGCCGTCCGGCTGCGTGAGGCACCCGGGTTCGCCGCGGTCGACGTCGCCGGCCCCGGCTTCCTCAACATCACACTGGACTCGGCGGCCCAAGGAGAGATCGCCCGGACGGTGGTGTCGGCCGGCTCCGACTACGGGCGCGGTGACACCCTCGCCAAGCAGCAGATCAACCTGGAGTTCATCTCGGCCAACCCGACGGGCCCGCTCCACCTCGGGCACGCCAGATGGGCGGTCGTGGGTGATGCGCTCGGTCGAGTGCTCAGCGCGGCGGGCGCAGACGTCACCCGCGAGTTCTACATCAACGACCGTGGCGTGCAGATGGACCACTTCGGCAGGTCGTTGATGGCCGTCGCGCACGGCCGCCCCGTGCCGTCGGACGGCTACCACGGCGACTACGTCCCCGACCTGTCGGCCCGGATCGTGGCGGGGACACCTGGCATCACGGACCTGCCCGAGCAGGAGCAGCTGGCCGCCTTCCGCGAGGAGGGCTACCGGATGCAGCTGGACGAGCAGCGCGAGGAGCTCGACCGCTTCCGGACCCATTTCGACGTCTGGGCCTCGGAGCGGGACCTGCACGCGTCCGGAGCGGTCGAGCGGGGACTTGCCCGGCTCCGTGAGCAGGGCCACGTCTTCGAGAAGGAGGGCGCCGTCTGGCTGCGGACGACCGACTTCGGCGACGACAAGGACCGGGTGCTCGTCCGCAGCGACGGCGGCTACACCTACTTCGCCAGCGACACGGCCTACTACGTCGACAAGCGTGCCCGCGGGTTCGACGTCGCCATCTACATGCTCGGGGCGGACCACCACGGATATGTGGGACGGCTCAAGGCGATCGCCGCCTGCGCCGGTGACGACCCCGAGAAAACGGTCGCGGTGCTGATCGGGCAGATGGTGAAGATCCTCAAGGACGGAGAAGAGCTCCGGTTGTCCAAGAGGGCCGGAACGATCGTCACTCTCGCCGAGTTCGTGGAGCTCGCGGGCCTCGACACGGTGCGCTACACGCTGGCGAGGTATCCGTCGGACTCGCCGCTCACCCTGGACATCGACGTGATCACGAGGCAGACCAGCGACAACCCCGTCTTCTACGTCCAGTACGCGCACGCCCGGATCGCCAGCCTGCTGCGCAACGCCGGCGAGCTCGGCGTCGACAAGGGCGAGCTGCGTCCCGAGCTGCTCGACCACGACCGCGAGGGCGACCTGCTCCGTGCGCTGGGGGAGTTCCCGAGGGTGGTGGCAACGGCTGCCGAGCTGCGCGAGCCGCACCGCGTCGCGCGCTACCTGGAGGAGCTCGCCGGGACATATCACCGGTTCTACGATGCGTGCCGCGTGCTGCCGCGCGGCGACGAGGAGACGGCCGACCTGCACCGGGCCCGGCTCTGGGTGGTGGAGGCGACCCGGGTGGTGCTGGCCAACGGCTTGGACCTGCTGGGAGTCACCGCACCGGAGCGGATGTAGGTCGGTGCGCGTCCACCCGGCGGGCCCACGGTCCGGCGAGCTCGCGCACGAAGGGTCGCACGCCGGCCCGCCCGAGGACCTGAACGCGCTGGACCCCGCCGTCTGGCCGATCGGTGTCGACCGCCACCCGGACGGACACCTGACGGTCCGCGGGCACGACGTCCGGGTGCTCACGGCCGCGCACGGGTCCCCTGTCTTCCTCCTCGACGAGGAGGATCTCCGGTCACGGTGCCGTGACTACCGGGATGCCTTCGGCGGCGCGTCGGTCTACTACGCAGCCAAGGCGTTCCTCTCCACGACGGTGGCGCAGTGGGTGGAAGAGGAAGGGCTCGGCCTCGACGTCTGCACCGGCGGCGAGCTCGCGGTGGCCGTGCACGCCGGCTTCCCGGGAGACCGCATGCTGCTGCACGGCAACAACAAGTCCGAGGCGGAGCTGTCGGCCGCACTCGACGCCGGGGTCGGACGGGTCGTCGTCGACTCGCTGCAGGAGATCGAGCGGCTCAACGCGCTGTGCCGTCACCGTGGAGCGACCCAGCGCGTGCTGGTCCGCACGACCGTCGGTGTCGAGGCGCACACGCACGAGTTCATCGCGACCGCGCACGAGGACCAGAAGTTCGGCTTCTCGCTCGCCGGTGGCGACGCCCTCGAGGCGGTACGCCGGGTGCTGGCCTCGCCGGGCCTGGAGCTGGTCGGGCTGCACTCGCACATCGGCTCCCAGATCTTCGACGCCGGTGGCTTCGAGGTCGCGGCGCACCGTGTCGTCGGCCTGCTCGCTGAGGTGCGCGACGTGCTCGGCGACGTGCTGCCCGAGCTGAACCTCGGAGGCGGGCTCGGCATCGCCTACACGAGCGCCGACGACCCGGCCGACGTCGGCGGCATGGGCCGGTCGCTCGCGACGATCGTCGAGCGGGAGTGCCGCTCGTTCGGGCTGCCCGTCCCCTCGCTGGCGATCGAGCCGGGGCGGGGCATCGTCGGTCCCGGCACCATCACTGTCTACGAGGTGGGGACCGTGAAGCCGGTCGAGGGCCTGCGGACGTTCGTCTCCGTCGACGGTGGGATGAGCGACAACATCCGGACGGCTCTCTACGACGCCGACTACACCGTCTCGCTCGCATCGCGACGCTCGTCCGCGCCGGCGATGCTGGCGCGGGTCGTGGGCAAGCACTGCGAGAGCGGTGACGTCGTCGTCAAGGACGCCTGGCTGCCTGCGGACCTCGCGCCGGGCGACCTGCTCGCAGTGGCAGCGACCGGCGCCTACTGCCGGTCGATGGCCTCGACGTACAACCACGTCCCGCGGCCGCCGGTCGTGTCAGTGACGGCTGAGGGATCGCGAGTCCTCCTCCGCCGCGAGACCGTGGAGGACCTGCTGGTGCTCGACGTCGGCTGACCGGTCCACGTGGGCCGACTGAGGAAAGGTGGCGACATGCGGATCGGCGTTCTCGGAACGGGAATGGTGGGGGACGCGATCGGGACCCGGCTGGTCGAGCTGGGCCACGACGTGGTCATGGGCTCCCGCACGGCGAACAACGAGAAGGCGGTCGCGTGGGCGGCCCCGCTGGGGGAGCGCGCGACCCCGGGGACCTTCGCCGACGCTGCCGCGCACGGTGAGCTGCTGGTCAACGCCACGGCCGGCGCGGTGTCGCTCGCGGCGCTGACGGCGGCCGGGCCGGACAACATCACCGGGAAGGTCCTGGTCGACGTCGCCAACGCCATCGCGGAGTACGGTCCGCCGCTGCGGCTCGACCCATGCGGCGACGACAGCCTCGCCGAGCAGATCCAGCGGACCTTCCCGGGAGCCCGTGTCGTGAAGGCGCTCAACACGATGAACTGCAACGTCATGGTCCGGCCGCAGTCGGTGCCGGGGGACCACGACGTGTTCATGGCCGGTGAGGATCCCGCGGCGAAGGACGCCGTGCGCGCGTTGCTGCACGAGATGGGATGGGCCGACGGCTCGATCCGCGACCTCGGTGGCATCGTGGCCGCCCGGGGGATGGAGATGTACCTCGTGCTGTGGATCGCCCTCCGGATGGAGCTCGGGCACGGCGCCTTCAACATCCGGGTCGTCGAGTGAGCCGACGTCTGACAGGCTGACCGCATGCACGGTAGGGACCCGCTCAGAGTCGCGCTGCTCGGCTGCGGCGTGGTCGGCAGCGAGGTTGCGCGCCTGCTCACCACGCACGCCGACGACCTGGCGGCCCGGGTCGGACGTCCGCTCGAGCTCGCGGGCATCGCCGTGCGCCGGCCGCAACGGGCCCGTGGCGACCTCGGCGTCGACCCGGCGCTGTTCACCGCCGACGCGGAGGGCCTGGTGGCACGCCCCGACGTCGACGTTGTCGTCGAGGTCATCGGTGGCCTCGAGCCGGCCCGCGCGCTGATCCTCTCAGCGCTCGAGAACGGGGCCTCGGTCGTCACGGCCAACAAGGCACTGCTCGCCGAGGACGGCGCGACGCTGTTCGAGGCGGCCGAGAAGCACGGCGGTGACCTCTACTACGAGGCCGCCGTGGCAGGTGCCATCCCGCTGCTCCGCCCGTTGCGGGAGTCACTGGCCGGCGACCGGGTCCGCCGCCTGCTCGGCATCGTCAACGGGACGACCAACTTCATCCTGACCCGGATGACCGAGAGCGGTGCCGGCTTCACCGACGCACTCGAGGAGGCCCAGGCGCTCGGGTACGCGGAGGCCGACCCGACCGCTGACGTCGACGGCTTCGACGCCGCCGCCAAGGCAGCCATCCTCGCTGCGCTGGCCTTCCACACCCGGGTGACCGCCTCCGACGTCCACCGGGAGGGCATCACCGACGTCACCGCTGCCGACGTCGCGAGCGCCCGCGCGATGGGCTGCGTCGTCAAGCTGCTCGCGATCGCCGAGGTGTCCGCGGACGGCACGAGCGTCGGGGTGCGCGCCCACCCCGCCATGATCCCGATGACCCACCCCCTGGCGTCGGTGCGGGAGGCCTTCAACGCCGTGTTCGTCGAGTGCGAGGCTGCCGGCGAGCTGATGTTCTACGGCCGCGGAGCGGGCGGCGCGCCCACCGCCAGCGCGGTCCTGGGCGACCTGGTGGCCGTCGCTCGGCACAAGGTGTCCGGTGGCCGGGGGCCGGGTGAGTCCGCCTACGCCGACCTCCGGCTGCGACCGATGGGAGAGACGCTCACTCGCTACCACGTGAGCCTCGACGTCGATGACCGCTCCGGTGTCCTGGCGCAGGTCGCGACGGCGTTCGCCGCGCACGAGGTGTCCATCGAGACGGTGCGCCAGGAGAAGCACGGCAGCGACGACGCCGTCCTGGTCATCGTCACGCACGAGGCGACCGACGCGGCACTGGCCGCGACGGTCGAGTCGTTGCGTGGCCTGGATGTCGTGCGGCGGGTGCTCAGCGTGATGCGCGTGGAAGGACAGTGACCACCGCGTGACAGCGCACCTGTGGCGTGGCGTGATCGGCGAGTACGCCGACCGCTTGCCGGTCGACGCCGGGACACCGGTGGTCAGCCTCGGCGAGGGCGGCACCCCCCTGGTCCGAGCAGAGCATCTCTCCTCGCTGACCGGCTGCGAGGTCCACCTCAAGGTTGAGGGTGCGAACCCGACCGGGTCGTTCAAGGACCGCGGGATGACGGTGGCGATCTCCAAGGCGGTGCAGGAGGGCGCCACCGCCGTCATCTGCGCGTCGACCGGCAACACCAGCGCCTCGGCGGCCGCCTACGCCGTGAAGGCCGGGTTGTCCTGCGTCGTCCTCGTGCCGCACGGCCGGATCGCCGCGGGGAAGCTCGCGCAGGCGCTGGTTCACGACGCGAGGCTGCTGCAGGTAGAGGGCGGTTTCGACGAGTGCCTGCGGCTCGCGCGCGAGCTCGCCGACCGCCACCCGGTGTCGCTCGTGAACTCCGTCAACGCCTACCGCATCGAGGGCCAGAAGACGGCGGCGTTCGAGGTGGTCGACGTCCTCGACCGCGCGCCGGACATCCACTGCCTGCCGGTGGGCAACGCGGGCAACGTGACGGCGTACTGGAAGGGATACGTCGAGTACGCCGCCGACGGTCGCTGCGCGCACCCCAGGATGTGGGGCTTCCAGGCTGCCGGTGCCGCCCCCCTGGTCCTCGGCTCACCCGTCGAGCACCCCGACACGGTGGCGACCGCCATCCGGATCGGCGACCCGGCGTCCTGGGACGGCGCAGTCACCGCGCGCGACGAGTCCAAGGGACGCATCGACGCAGTCACCGACGAGCAGATCCTCGACGCGCAACGACTGCTCTCGGCCCGCGAGGGCGTCTTCGTCGAGCCGGCGAGCGCCGCGTCGGTCGCCGGCCTCCTGCAGTGCCACGAGCAGGGCGTGCTCGACCCGGGGCAGCTGGTCGTCTGCACCGTCACCGGCAACGGGCTGAAGGACACCGAGACCGCGTTGTCCCGGCTGACCGTCGAGAGCGTCACCGTGCCGGCCGACGTCGCGGCAGCCGCCGGTGCGCTCGGCCTCGCACCGTGACCCGGGCGGACCACGGCACCGAGGTCACCGTCACGGTCCCCGCGACGTCGGCGAACCTCGGGCCCGGCTTCGACGCCCTCGGCCTGGCACTGTCCCTGCGCGACGAGGTGCGCGTCCGTGTCGAGGGCCTGTCGGCGCCGGCGGTCACGGTGCACGTCGACGGTGAGGGTGCCTTCTCCGTCCCGCGGGACGGCTCGCATCTCGTCGTCCGCTCGGTGTACTCGGTCTACGACAGCATGGGGCTCGACCGGCCGGCCCTCAGCCTGTGGTGCACGAACCGCATCCCCCACGGGCGGGGGCTGGGCTCGTCCGCCGCGGCAGCGGTGGCAGGCGTGCTGGCAGGCCGCGCCCTCGCCGGCGCCGAGTCGGACCAGGACGCCGAGCTGGCGGCGGCCACCGCGATGGAGGGCCACCCGGACAACGCTGCCGCCGCTCTGCTGGGCGGGCTCACCGTCGCCTGGAGGGACGAGACCGGTCCGCACGCCGTCCGGGTGCAGCCGGCCGCGTCGCTGCACGCGGTGCTGCTGGTCCCGCCGACCCAGCTGGCGACGTCCACGGCTCGGGGCCTGCTGCCGCCGACCGTCCCGCACGCCGACGCATCGCACGCCGCCGGTCGGGCCGCCCTCCTCGTGGAGGCCCTGTCCCGGCAGCCCGACCTGTTGCTGCCGGCGACCGAGGACCGGCTGCATCAGCAGTACCGCGCGGCCGCCATGCCGGCGACGGCCCGGCTGGTCGACGCGTTGCGCGCGGCAGGCGTCGCGGCCGTCGTCTCGGGTGCGGGCCCGAGTGTCCTCGTACTGTCCGAGCTCGCGGACATCGCGGCGGTCGACGAGCTGGCGGGTCCGGACTGGCAGGTGCTCCACCTGGACGTCTCGGCGGAGGGCGCCCGGCTGAGTCGTCCGGCTGAGTCGTCCGGCTGACCCGCCCGCCGTAGCGCGACGCGCCGCGCGATTTCTGGCGCACGGGATTGCCAGCCGACCCGATGGTGTTACGCTCCACATCGCACCAGACGCCACCAGACATCACGTCGAGTGGCCGGGTGCTCCGCCACAGCTCCGGGCCCCCCACGGCCCGTAGTCCGTCGTCCTCGGACGACCGTGGCCGACACCCGAGCGATCTCTCCCCTTTCAGACATTCGTCTCGACGAGACGAAGCCCGGCGGCGGTCGACTCCACGTCGACGCCGCCTCCGGGAGCACCGCCAGCACGATCGAGGACTCGCGGCATACGCACTCCTCGTCGATGAGGAAGGACCAGTCAGTGTCCGACAGCACAGATCTCCTGGACGCGCCCGCGTCGGGCAGCGCCGGGGACACCCCCGCGGCAGCCGATGGCACCACGGCAAAGACCACCCGCAAGAGCCCCCGCAAGGCCGCCGGCCTGTCCGGCATGGTTCTCGCGGAGCTGCAGGGCCTGGCCTCCGAGCTGGGTATCAGCGGGACCGTCCGGATGCGCAAGGGCCAGCTGATCGAGGCCATCAAGGAGCGGCAGGATGCTGGGTCCGCCCCCGCGTCGGCTCCCACCAAGGACGACGGGCGCTCCAGGGACAGCAGCGACAGCAGCGACCGCAGCGACCGCAGCGACGTAGCCGCCGGCGAGAGCCGACCCGACCGGCCGCAGCGTGACCGCGGCGAGCGCCAACAACGTGATCGCGGCGGCGACCGCGGCCAGCAGCAGCCCGAGCGCGGCCAGCAGCCCGATCGCGCCGAGCGCCCCCAGCGGGGCGATCGTCAGCAGCCGGGGCAGGGCCAGCAGGCTACGCAGGGTGACCGGCAGCAGAGCAACCGTGACGACGAGGACGACGACCGCGGTGGCCGCAGCAGGCGCCGGGGCCGCTACCGCGACCGGAACCGCAACCGCCGCAGCGGGCGCGACGGCTTCGCGCCCAGCGACAGCGACGGCAACCTGCCGGAGATCAGTGAGGACGACGTCCTCGTGCCGGTCGCGGGCATCCTCGACATCATGGACAACTACGCGTTCGTGCGGACCTCGGGCTACCTGCCCGGTCCCACCGACGTCTACGTAGCGCTGGCCCAGGTCCGCAAGTCGGGCCTGCGCAAGGGCGACGCCATCACCGGGGCCGTCCGCCAGCCCCGCGAGGGCGAGCGCAAGGAGAAGTTCAACGCTCTCGTGCGCCTGGACACCGTCAATGGGGCAGAGCCGGACAAGGCCCGGGGCCGCGTCGAGTTCAACAAGCTGACACCGCTCTACCCGCAGGACCGGCTGCGTCTCGAGACCGAGCCACACGTCCTGACCACGCGGGTCATCGACCTCGTCGCGCCGCTCGGGAAGGGCCAGCGTGGCCTGATCGTGTCACCGCCGAAGGCCGGCAAGACGATGGTGCTGCAGGCGATCGCGAACGCGATCACGCAGAACAACCCAGAGACGCACCTCATGGTCGTGCTCGTCGACGAGCGGCCGGAAGAGGTCACGGACATGCAGCGGTCGGTCAAGGGCGAGGTCATCGCCTCGACCTTCGACCGCCCGGCGGAGGACCACACGATCGTCGCTGAGCTGGCGATCGAGCGGGCCAAGCGGCTCGTCGAGCTCGGTCACGACGTCGTGGTCCTGCTCGACTCGATCACCCGCCTCGGCAGGGCCTACAACCTTGCGGCGCCCGCCAGCGGGCGGATCCTGTCCGGCGGTGTCGATTCGACGGCGCTGTATCCGCCGAAGCGGTTCTTCGGCGCCGCCCGCAACATCGAGAACGGCGGCTCGCTCACCATCCTGGCCACGGCGCTCGTCGAGACCGGTTCGCGGATGGACGAGGTGATCTTCGAGGAGTTCAAGGGCACCGGCAACATGGAGCTCAAGCTCGACCGCAAGCTCGCGGACAAGCGGATCTTCCCGGCGGTGGACGTCGACCCGTCCGGCACCCGCAAGGAAGAGATCCTGATGGCCCGCGACGAGCTGCAGATCACCTGGAAGCTTCGCCGGGTCCTGCACGCGCTCGACACCCAGCAGGCGCTCGAGCTGCTGCTCGACCGGATGAAGAAGACCAAGAGCAACGCCGAGTTCCTCATGCAGGTCCAGCAGACGATGCCCATGCCGGGCAACGGCGGCGGCGACGACGACTGACCGATTCTCCCGTCCAGCAGGACGGCCCCCCCACTACGGCCCCCGCACCGACGGTGCGGGGGCCGTAGTGCTGCGCCACTCGTTCGGCCTAGTCAGTTCACGCTCATGTTTGGCCCTTGTGACCATTCAGAGCCCCGGGACAGAGGTCGACGTTCTTGATCGCGCCAGCCATCGAGGTCGGCACGGGGGCGTGATGAGAGGGCAGTAGGGGCAATGCGTCGAGCGAGCATGATCAGCTGCCTGTTCGCCCTGTGCCTGTTGCTCGGCGCGCAGGGGGCCGCTCACGCAGCGGTCAAGCTGGAGGTCACGGCGTCCTGCGTCGGGAACACCTTGTCCGGCACGGTCACGATCACCGGCGTTCCTGCCGGCACGGTCGTGACGGTGC
>DASVED010000182.1:0-4856 GCA_036380775.1 Actinomycetes bacterium | reverse complement strand
GTCACTGAACGACGCGGTTCACATCGCCCGGGCGGCCAGCGGGCTCCCCCGGCTCGAGGACCGCGCCGAGGAGGCAGCGCCGCGGGTCTCATCGGTCCACCGACTGCGGTCGCTGGCCCGGTTCGTGCCCTTCCACCGGGTGTTCCACTCGGTGGAGATGACCTTGCTGGCGCTGGTCGCAGCCGTCGCAGACGCGCTGGCCGGTGACGGCCTGGACAGCACGCGGTTCCTCGTCGCAGCGCTGGTGGCTCTCGCCGGGCTCACCGTGGTCGGCCACCTGCTGGCCATCCTGACGTCCCGGCGGCTGCGGTGACCGGCCCCCGGGTCGGGGCCGTGGTCCTGAGCATGGGAACCCGGCCTGCGGAGCTCCCGCGGGCGATGGAGTCGTTGATGGCGCAGCGCGGTGTCGACCTCGACGTCGTCGTCGTGGGGAACGGGTGGGAGCCGACCGGCCTGCCGCCAGGGGTGCGCACGGTGCACCTGCCGCAGAACGTCGGGATCCCCGAGGGCCGCAACGTGGGTGCCCGCGAGGTCGGCGGCGACGTCATCTTCTTCTACGACGACGACGCCTTCCTGCCCACTGACGATGTCGTGGCCAGGCTGGTGGCCGTCCTCGACGAGGACCCGCGCGTCGGTGCCGTGCAGCCCCGACCGGTGGACCCCGACGGCCGGCCGTCGCCCCAGCGCTGGGTCCCGCGGCCCGGGGGAGGCGACCCGTTGCGCCCGGGAGCCGTCACCTGGGTGTGGGAAGGCACCTTCGCGATCCGTCGCGAGGCGTTCGAGCGGGCCGGCGGCTGGCCCGGGCACTTCTTCTACGGTCACGAGGGCATCGAGCTGATGTGGCGCGTGTGGGACCTGGGCTACGTCGGGTGGTACGCGCCGGACATCGTGGTCAACCATCCGGCGACGAGCCCGACCCGGCACGACGTCTACTACCGGATGAACGCCCGGAACCGGGTGTGGGTCGCCCGGCGCAACCTGCCGTGGCCCCTGGTCGGCCCGCACCTCGCCGTCTGGATCGTGGTGACGCTGCTGCGGGTGCGGTCGCGGACGGCGCTGACCGCCTGGTTCGCCGGCTTCCGGGAGGGACTCGGTCCGGGGTCCGGTGAGCGGCGGCCGATGTCGTGGCGCACCGTGTGGCGGCTGACCCGCGCCGGCCGCCCGCCGGTCATCTGAACAACGGCAGACCGGCGCGCGCGGGAATCGCGGTGCAATCCGACCGCGGGCGGCTCACCGAGCGCGGCGGGCTGCCACGCGCCGTCTTTCACCGCGATTCCTGCACCAGCTCGCGGTGGATCTGAGCGCCGGGGGACCAGACTGTCGGTCGCTGCTCACCGCCAGGTGAACCTCGGCGGCGGCGGGTCGCAGCCCTCGCGGGCCCGGGCCCGCAGGTCGTCGACGACCTGGCGGTACGCGGGGTCGCCTGCCCGGTTGGCGAGCTCGTCCGGGTCGGTGCGGTAGTCGTAGAGCTCCTCCACGCCGCCCGAGTAGTGGACGAACAGGTACCGCTTGGTTCGCCAGCCGCAGTAGGACGGCCGCCCGGGAGGCCCCCAGCCGATCGCCTCGACGGGGAAGCCATGCCGGGTGCGGGCGCCGAGCAGGTCCAGGCCGCCGGTGTCCATCGGCGCCCCGGTCGCCGCCACGACGGTTGCGGCCACGTCGACGTTCAGCGCGATCCGGCCGTCCACCCTGCCGGCCGGGACGCGGGCGTCCCAGCGAACCCCCATCGGGATGCTGGTCGTCGCGCGGTAGGGCAGGTTCTTGCCGACCAGC
Organism: Actinomycetes bacterium; assembly: GCA_036380775.1. Lineage (GTDB taxonomy): Bacteria > Actinomycetota > Actinomycetes > JACCUZ01 > JACCUZ01 > DASVED01. Next base: position 3,083 of record DASVED010000182.1, on the reverse strand, counting down.
TCGTGCTCGCCGCGCATCAGACCGTTGTCGGACAGGAAGATGAACAGCGTGTTGCGCAGGCGGCCGCTCCGGCGCAGCGAACCGATGACCCGCTCGACGGCGTCGTCCACCGCTCGGAGCGTCCGGTGCTGGCCGTCCCGCATCCATGCCGCCGTTTCCGGGGGGACGGGTGGCTGACGACGTACCCATGGGGGCATGCCGACCCGGTCCTCCACCAGGCGGTCGCTCGCCGTCGGGGTGACCGGCTCCAGGGCGGCGTAGCGGCGAGGCGGGATGTACTTCCCGTGCGGCGCGTACGGAGCGATGTAGAGGAACAACGGGGTGTCCCCGGGCGTGCGCCGGATGATCTGGTCCGCACGCTGGGCCAGCACGTCGGTGGAGTACTCCCGCGGGCCGTACCGCCGGGGCGACCCCCGGAGCTGGAACCCGTAGTAGGCGCCGGTGTGGCCCGGCACCTCGAAGGACTCGAACCGGTCCCATCCTGGCGGGGGGTACTCGTCCGTCGTCGTGCTCTTGTAGCCGTTCATGTACTTGCCGAGCAGCACGGTCTCGTACCCGAACTCGTCGAGCGCGACCGCGAGGGTGTCGTCCTCGTTGCCCTGCTCGTGGAAGCGCCGCCATGACCCCCACGGCATGTGGTTGCCCCAGACACCGGTGTCGTGCGCGAACCGCCCGGTCAGGATCGTCGCGCGCGACGGGCAGCACAGTGACGTGGGCACCATGGCTTCCGGGAACGACACGCCACGGCCGAGCACCTCGGAGCGCAGGTAGGGCATGGCGCCCAGCGAGTCGGACCGCTGGTCGTCGGTGAGGAAGATCACCACGTCGGGTGATCCTGGCGGTGCGTGGGCGGTGGACAGCCAGGGCCCGAGGACGGCCATCACCGAGACGGCGAGGACGACGCCGAGCGTCCTGGCGGTGCGGCGCCAGGACGCGGCGCGATGATGGAGCACGCGCCCCCGACCGTGCTCCATGGTGGTCACGATAAGTGACCAGCGTGGGGTCCCCCACACCCGCCACCGCCCCCGGCTGGGGGGCGTTTGCACCCTTTAGACTTGATCGCCTCACCCGAGCAGGCCGGCATCGACCGGCCCCGTCATCACGAGAGGGACGCGCTCTTGCCGCGAAGGACCGCCCCGGCCACGCCCGGGACGCCGGAGCTGTCCGTCGTGCTGATCGGGTACAACGACCGGGCCAACCTGCCGACCGCGATCCGGTCGGTGCTGGGGCAGACCCTGCGCAACCTCGAGGTGATCGTCGTGGACGACGCCTCGACCGACGGCTCCGCCGACGTCGCGGACGAGATCGCCGCGGATGACCCGCGCGTCCGCGTGGTGCGGCTGGAGGAGAACAGCGGCGGCTGCAGCCGTCCCCGCAACACCGGTCTCGACCTGGCCCGGGCGCCGTACGTCATGTTCCTGGACAGCGACGACTACTACGACCGGCACGCGTGCAAGAACCTCCTGCTCACGGCGGAACGCACCGGGGCCGACGTGGTGGCGGGCCAGGTGGTGCGCCTGCACCTCAGCAAGCAGAAGGAGTCCGGCTGGATCAAGCGGCTCTACACGAAGCGGGCGGTCTACCAGGGGATCCGGGAGAACCCGGAGCTGTTCTTCGACCCGCTGTCCACCAACAAGCTCTACCGTCGCGATTTCCTCGACCGGCACGCCATCCGGTTCCCGGAAGGGGTGCACTACGAGGACTCGCTGTTCTCGACGAAGGTGTACTGCCACGCCGAAGTCATCGCCGTGGTGCCCAACGTCATCTACTTCTGGCGTGTCGTCCAGGACGGCGAGGATCTCTCGATAACGCAGCGGCGCTACGAGATCGACAACTTCCGGGACCGCATCGCGGTCCACCGCATGATGGACGACTTCCTGCACGCGCAGGGCGCGGACGACCTCAAGGTCTACAAGGACTACAAGTTCATCCGCAACGACCTGCGGCTCTACCTGTCCGACCTTCCGCACCGGGACGCCAACTACCAGCGCGAGCTGCTCCGCATGGCGGCGGAGTACCTCGCCACCATGAGCGAGAAGACGTTGGCGCTGTGCGACCCCGTCGAGCGCATCTGCGTGCACATGATCCGCCGCCTCGACCTGGACGAGACGTTGCGGACGGTGGACTACCTGAGGTTCGGCTTCAAGCTGTCCACCTCACTGGTCGAGCGCGACGGGCGGGTCTACTGGACGGGTTCGTACCTGGACTCCGCGGAGGACCGCGACGTCCTCGACGTCACCGACATGGGACTGCACCGCCTCCCGTGGCACCGGCTGTCCCTCTACAACGCGGTCACGTCGGTGACGGTGGAGCGTGGCCGGCTGCGGATCGAGGGGAGCGTCCTCAACCAGCTGGGCCGCATCCCGGCCGACGCGGACCTCAAGCTCTCGGTCCAGATGCGAAACCGCGACCGTCAGGAGAGGCGGCGCAGCCCCGTGGCGCAGTGGCACCACGACGGCGACCGGATCAGCTACGTCGCGGAGGTTGACCTCGCCCGCGCGCTCGGCGGGCTCGACCAGACGCGCGGCATCTGGGACTGCAAGCTCGAGATCACGTGGGACGGACGGACCGCGACGCCGCCCTTCACCGTCGACCCGTCGCTGGTCGAGGGCGTGCGCGTGCCGGTGCGGGCCCGGCTCGGCGGCCTGGGCCACGCCGACCTGGAACCCTTCGTCACCACCCGGATGAACCTCGCGTTCACCCAGGCGGCGGACGAGGGCGCCCACCTGGTGACGGCGCGGCTGAACCGTGGCGCCCTGCGCGTCCAGAAGGCTGCCCAGTGGCGCACCCGCAAGGCGTCCACCGGGCCGGGGGTCAAGGCCCAGGCCTACCGGTTGTTCCGGCGGCTCCCGGTGCAGCCCGGTCTCGCGGTGTTCGAGTCGCACATGGGCCGGCAGTACTCCGACAGCCCCCGCTACATCTACGAGGCCGCGGTCGAGGCCGGGCTCGAGCGGCTCGGCCTGACACCGGTCTGGTCGCACGCCGCACGCCGCCCGGACGGGTTCCCGCCCGGTGCGACAACGGTGCGGCGCGGCAGCTGGCGCTACTACTACCTGATGGCGCGGGCGCAGTACTGGATCGAC
>DASVED010000181.1:0-4781 GCA_036380775.1 Actinomycetes bacterium | reverse complement strand
GGGCCGGGGAGGTCGTCGTCCTGCTCGGGGCCAACGGCTCGGGGAAGTCGACGCTGGTACGCACGCTGCTGGGGCTGACGCCGCTGATGGCTGGGCACGTTGAGCTCTTCGGAGTGCCGTCGTCCCGCTTCACGCAACGGTGGCGGATCGGCTACGTCCCGCAACGGCACACCGTCGTCAGCGGCGTGCCGTCGACCGTCCGCGAGGTCGTCTCGTCGGGGAGACTGGCGCGCAGGCGGCCGTTCGCGCCGTTTCGCGCCGAGGACCGCGCCGCTGTCGAGGCGGCGATAGCGACCGTGGGACTCCAGGAGAAGGCCGGCAGCAACGTCGCCGCCCTGTCCGGGGGCCAGCAGCGGCGGGTGCTCATCGCCCGGGCGCTGGCTGCCGAGCCGGACGTGCTCGTCATGGACGAGCCGACGGCCGGGGTCGACCTGGCGAACCAGGAGATCCTCGCCGAGACGCTGCGCCGCCTGGTCGCGAGCGGGAAGACGGTGCTGCTCGTGGCCCACGAGCTCGGCCCGCTCGAGCCGCTCGTCGACCGGGTCGTCGTCCTCCGCGACGGCCGCACGACGTACGACGGTCCGCCACTCCCCGGGATCGCGGAGGCACACGACCACCACGCCCACCACGACGAGACGCCACCCGACGGGTCCCGCCGCGGCGGCATTGAGCTGACGGGCTGAGCAATGGTGGAGATCCTCGACTACGGGTTCATGCAGCGCGCCCTGCTGGCCGCGACGCTGATCGGCCTCACGGCGCCGTCTGTGGGCGTCTACATCGTGCAACGCCGGCTGGCCCTCATCGGCGACGGCATGGGCCACATCGCCCTCGCCGGCGTCGCCGTCGGCGTCCTCACGACCGGGCGGCCGGTCCTGACGGCACTGGTCGCCGCCGTGGCGGGCGCCGTGGCCGTGGAGCTCGTCCGGGCCCGGGGACGGACCAGCGGCGACGTCGCGCTCGCCGTCCTCTTCTACGGAGGCATCGCCGCCGGGGTCGTGCTGATCAGCCAGGCACCGGGAGGCACACCGGCCAACCTCAACGCCTACCTCTTCGGATCCATCACCACGACGACCGGCTCCGACCTCGTGGTCTTCGCCGTGCTCGCCATCACGGTGCTGACGGTCACCATCGGGCTGGCACCGAGACTGTTCGCCGTCAGCAACGACGAGGAGTACGCCCGCGCAGCCGGGCTCCGCGTGCTGGGCCTGAACCTGCTGCTCGCCGTGATGGTGGCGTGCACCGTCGTGGTCAGCATGCGTGTCGTCGGCCTCCTGCTGGTGAGTGCCCTCATGGTGGTTCCCGTCGCGACCGCGCAGCTGCTGGTCGGCAGCTTCCGCGGCACCCTGTTCCTGGCGATGGCGGTCGGCCTGACCGTCAGCGTCTCGGGCGTCACGACGTCGTTCTACGCCGACACGCCGTCCGGTGGAACGATCGTGCTGATCGCCATCACGTTGTTCGTGGCAGCAACGTGCGTCGGCAGTCTCCGGCGCGCGCTCGCCCGTGACGGTCACCCCGAGGCGGAGGACCACCTCCACGAGCACGGCCCTGGCTGCGGCCACGAACCCGTCGAGCACGAGGGCCATACGGACTACCTGCACCACGGCCACCGCCATGCCGCGCACGGCGCGCACTACGACGAGCACTGAGGAGGTCACAACCATGGTCCCCGACACACCGGCCGGCCCGGTCCGCGCGACCCGCCAGCGTGGCGCCATCGTGGCCGCCCTGGACGAGTCGACCGAGTTCCGCAGCGCGCAGGACCTGCACTCCCTCCTGCGCGGCCGCGGCGACCGGATCGGCCTGACCACGGTCTACCGGACACTGCAGGCCATGGCGGACGCCGGCGAGGTGGACGTGCTGCGCCAGCCCGACGGTGAGTCGGCCTACCGCCGGTGCAGCAGGGGCCACCATCACCATCTCGTCTGTCGTCGCTGCGGACGCACTGTCGAGGTCGAGGGCCCCGCCGTCGAGCGGTGGGCCGACCGGGTCGCGGCCGAGCACGGCTTCTCGGAGGTCGAGCACACGGTCGAGGTGTTCGGCACCTGCGCACGCTGCGGGTGACGGTGTTCGGCGGGTTATCCGGTGTCCCCGCCACCACCTCGGGGTAGCGTCTTGGGACACAGCCCGACAGCCGATCGCACCACGGGGGTTCCACGCAGTGCACGTCGACCGTCCGCTCACCGCTCTCGCCGTGACCCTGACCGTGCTGTCCGTCGGGGCCACGCTGCTGGTGGGCGCGCCGCAGGCGCAGGCTGCCAGTGCGAGCTGTGTCGCCCCGCCGATCGCCCACCGCGGCGGCGCGGCCCGCGCTCCGGAGAACACTGTTCCCGCCTTCCGCAGGGCACTGTGGGCCGGCGCCACCCAGCTGGACCTGGACGTGCGGTTCACCTCAGACGGGGTCCCGGTCGTCCTGCACGACCGCACCGTCGACCGCACCACCGACGGCAGCGGCCCGGTGTCCGCGATGACGATGTCCCAGCTCCGGTCGCTGGACGCCGGGTCCTGGTTCTCGTCCGAGTTCGCTGGCATCAAGGTGCCGACACTTCGCTATGTGCTCGACTTCGGGCGGACCCGCGGCGCGACCTTCCAGGTGGAGCTCAAGGTCCGGCCCACCCGGCAGCAGATGGACGACTTCCTCAACGAGATCCGCTGGCTGGGCATGCTCGACCGGGTGCGGGTGACCAGCTTCGGCGAGGGGACGATCCTGGACGTCCGCGCCGCTGAGCCAGGACTGGCGACGGCCATCATCGAGGAGAAGACGACCTACCGCTCTGCCGAGGCGGTCCTGAGCTACGGCAGCACCTACGTCGTGCACCACTGGTCGGTCACCAAGGCGCGAGCCGAGTCCTGGCGGTCGGCAGGGATCGAGGTCCGCCCCTGGACGGTGAACTCCGTCAAGGGCTGGACGCGGATGGCGTATGACGACGCCGGCCCGGTGATCACGGACCGGCCGAAGGCCTATCTCTCCTGGGCCCGGTCCTTCTGCGCCTGAGGACCGTCCGCGGCCCCTGGCGCCGCCGGCTGATTGGGCACTGCACCGCCGTACCGCCGGTCCCTGCTGGCGAAGGTCTCGATCGCCCGCCACAGGTCGCGGCGGTCGAAGTCCGGCCACAGCGTGTCGAGGAACACCAGCTCGGCGTAGGCCGCCTGCCAGAGCAGGAAGTTGGACGTCCGCTGCTCCCCCGAGGACCGGACGAACAGGTCGACGTCGGGGATCTGCGGCTCGTCGAGGTACCTCGCGATCATGCGCTCGTCGACCTTCTCCGGGTCGATCCGTCCGGCCCGCACCTCCCGCGCGATGGCGGCCGCCGCGTCGGCGATCTCGGCCCGGCCTCCGTAGTTCACGCAGAACTGCAGGGTCAGAGTCCGGTTCCCGCGAGTCCGGCGCTCCGCCTCCTCCAGTTCGTCGATGACGCTGCGCCACAGCCGCTTGTGGCGACCGGCCCAGCGCACCCGCACGCCCATGGCGTCCAGCTCGTCCCGGCGGCGGCGGATCACCTCGCGGTTGAACCCCATGAGGAAGCGCACCTCGTCGGGTGAGCGCCGCCAGTTCTCGGTGGAGAAGGCGTACGCCGACAGGTGCTCGACACCGATCTCGATCGCGCCGTGGATGACGTCGAGCAGGGCAGCCTCACCGGCCTCGTGGCCGGCGGTCCTGGGCAGCCCCCGCTCCTTGGCCCACCGGCCGTTGCCGTCCATGACGACGGCGACATGTCGCGGCACCAGGTCGGTCGGGACCGCTGGTGGCCGGGCGCCCGACGGGTGCGGGGTCGGCGGGCGCACCGGCGTACGTCTGGGCACGCCCGCGACCCTAACGAGTCACCGGTGCCTCGCAGAGCTGCGGCTCACGCCCCGGCGAGGCGGGCTCGGGCACACGGGTCCACAATGGCCGCGTCCACCGCTAGCAGAGAGGCCGTCATGAGCGTCTACCGCGTGATCGATGTGATCGGGACGAGCGCCTCATCCTGGGAGGAGGCTGCGGCCGAGGCCATCACCACGGCGGCCGGCTCGCTGCGCGATCTCCGGGTGGCCGAGGTCACCAGGCAGGACGTCGTCGTCGGTGACGACGGTGCCCTGGTCTACCGGACGAAGCTCCAGCTGTCGTTCAAGTACGAGGCGTAGCCGCGACGGCGGTACACCGGCCGAGGGCTCAGGTCCGTTCGACCATCGGCAGCGAGCGCAGCCCGCGCTCGAGGTGCCACTGGAGGTACGCCGCCACCAGTCCGCTCCCCTCGCGTCGGTGCCGCACCTCACTGCCGTCCGCCAGCGCCCAGTCACCGGAGAGCAGGGCGGCCAGCAGGTCCAGCGTCTCGCGCGCCGGGGTGACGGAGCCGCCGGGACGGCAGGACCCGCAGACCGCTCCCCCGGCCGCGACGTTGAAGAACGGGTGCGGCCCCGGCCGCGTGCACCGTGCACAGTCCTCGAACGAGGCGGCGTAGCCCGCGACCGCCAGCGACCGCAGCAAGAACGCGTCGAGGACGAGGCCGGGCGCGTGCAGACCCTCGGAAAGAGTCCGGAGCCCGCCGACGAGCAGCAGGAACTGCTGGGTCGCGGGCTCCTTCTCCTCGGCGGTCAGCCGTTCGGCGGTCTCGAGCATGGCCGTGCCCGACGTGTAGCGCCCGTAGTCGTCGGCGACCCGTTCGCCGTAGGACGAGATCGTCTCCGCTTGCTGCACCACGTCGAGAGACCGCCCGGCGTAGATCTGCAGGTCCACGTGCGTGAACGGCTCCAGCCGCGACCCGAACTTCGACCGGGTCCGGCGCACGCCCTTCCCGACCGCC
>DASVED010000180.1:0-5164 GCA_036380775.1 Actinomycetes bacterium | reverse complement strand
GCTCGGCAGTCCCTGCCCCCAGCTCGGTCGCCCGGCGTACGGCCACCGGATCTCGATCGGTCAGGTGCACCTCGACCCCGTGCCGGCGCAACGCCAGGGCCACCGACGTTCCGATGAGCCCGGTGCCGACGACGAGGCAGGTGCGGATGCCCTGGTGGCTCATTGTGCAATCACTGGGCAAGGTCCCGCCGGAGCGCTGCCGCTCCGCGGAGGTACACGTGGCGGACCTCGCCCTTGGTCCGGTCGGTCTCAGCGTGCACCATCACGCGAATCACCCGCGGCATCGCCCCGTCGATGTCCAGCTCCTGGGTGCACAGCAGCGGAACGTCGCCGATCCCGAGCTGGCGGGCGGCGAGCGCCGGGAACTCGCTGTGCAGGTCCGGGGTGGCGGTGAACAGCATCGAGATCAGGTCGTCGGTGGCCAGGTCGTTCTGGCCCAGGATCTCGCGGATCAGCTCGTCGACGCAGGTCAGCAGGTGCTCGCGGTCGTCGACCTCGAGCTGGACAGCCCCACGGATCGCACGCACGGCCACACCGCTCACCTCCTCGCGCGGCAACCTATCCCGCGCGGCGGTCGCCGGGTGCGCGCCGCGTCCGCTGGACGGGACGGTCCGCTCGCCGGCCGGGCACCTACGCTCGCCGGGTGCCCACACCCGCCCCGCCGCGCCGTGACCCGACTGACCGGGTTCCTGCCGCGTTGCTCGTGCTGGTCGCCATCGGCTCGGTGCAGCTCGGCAGCGCGGTGGCACGCACGGTGTTCGACGTCACGGGAGCCAACGGTGTCACCCTGCTGCGGCTCGCGGTGGCCGGCGTCGTGCTCTGCGCCGTCGTGCGCCCGCGAGTGCTCCGCTGGTCACGCGAGCAGATCTCGGCGGCGGTGCTGCTCGGCCTGACGATGGGCGCGATGAACCTGGTCTTCTACCAGGCGATCCGCGACATCCCGCTTGGCGTGGCCGTGACGGTCGAGTTCATCGGCCCGTTGCTCGTCGCGCTCGCCCAGACCCGCCGGGCAGTCGACCTGCTGTGGGTGGTGCTCGCTGGTGGGGGCGTTGCCCTGCTGGGTCTGGGAACCGACGCCGACCTGCCGTTGCGCGGACTCGCGCTCGCGCTGCTGGCGGGGATGTTCTGGGGCGGCTACATCCTGGCGAGCGCGCGGGTCGGCCGGCTGGTCCCGGGGATCGACGGGCTGGCGATGGCCCTGGTCGTCGCCGCCGCTCTCGCCGTGCCGTTCGGGGCCGAGGGAGCCACTCGCGCATTCTCCGACCCGGCGGTGCTCGCGGCCGGCGTCGGGGTGGCGGTGCTGTCGTCGATCGTCCCGTACGGTCTCGAGCTCGCCGCCCTTCGCCGCATCCCCACCAGGGTCTTCGGCATCCTGATGAGCCTGGAGCCGGCCGCGGCCGCGCTCGCCGGCCTGATCGTGCTGGGTCAGCGGCTCGGGGTGCGCGAGCTGGTCGCGCTGGTCCTCGTGAGCGCCGCGAGCTGGGGCGTCACGCTCGGCCGACGCGAGGGGCAGCCGCCGGTCGCCCCGCTGGAGTAACGGGGCGGCATCCGTTCGGTCCAATGGGTGCACCCAGCGGGTGTCCAGGCATAGCCTCGCCGCAGACCGTCGCCGAACCGGAACGCCGGCCCAGACCCCCGGGGGTGGTCCTGACGAGCCCGTCCCGGGACCAGCTGCGGCCCGTTGCAGCCGTGATCGTGGCGGCGGTTGTCGCCGCCGTCGCGGCGGTCGCCGCGGGGGGGTGGGCATTTCGCTCCGGGATGCCCACCGATGATCCGGAGGCGCGGCGAGGATCCGCCCCGGTGCGAACACAGACGGCCGCCGAGGCCGACCGGGCACCGGCGGGAGCACTCCTGCCGAATCTGCGCTCGCTGCCCGCCGAAGAGCTCGGTATCCGAGGCCGGGGTGACCGCCGGGTCCTGAGGTTCGCCGGCGTCCTCACCAATGACGGGGCAGGCCCGCTTCAGGTGGAGCCACGACCGGACGCCTTGTGCCCGCCGGGCCAGCGGTACGTGGCGCAGGCCGTGTACCTCGACGCGGACGGGAACGGCGGCTTCGACCGGGGCCGCGACACCGAGAGAGCAACGCTGCCCGGCGGGTGCATGCTCTTCCACCCCACCCACGACCACTGGCACTTCGACGGCTCGGCCGGGTACGCCCTGACCGCCGTGGACAGCACCGATCCGCTGGCATCCCGCCGGAAGGTGAGCTTCTGCCTCCGGGACAGCGAGCGCCAGGCCGGTGCGGTCGACCGCGACCGGCGCTCGTACCCGAGCTGTGCCCGCAACCGCCGTCAGGGCATCACCGTCGGCTGGGCCGACCGCTACGACGCGTCCCTCCCCGGCCAGCGCCTCGAGCTGCCTGCGGGACTCCGCGACGGCCCGTACTGCCTGCGGCTCACCGCTGACCCGTTCGACCAGCTGACCGAGAGCGACGAGTCCGACAACGCCTCGGCCATCGTCGTCCGGATCACCGCCCGCACCGTGACACGCGACGCTGCGGCCACCTGTGGCCCGTGAGGGCCTCCCGGTGCAACCCTCGACAGGCACCGTGCGTATCTAGGGCGTGAGCAGGCTTCAGCGGGGACGACGGGGGGTCCGATGACGGCGGAGGAGTTCGACGCCTTCTACGCCGGGACGGTGGGGCGGCTGGTCGGCCAGCTCTACGCGATGACCGGTGACCTCACCGAGGCGCAGGACGTCGTCCAGGAGGCCTTCATCCGCGCCTGGCAGCGGCGCCAGTCGCTCAGCATGATCGGGTCGCCCGAAGCCTGGGTCCGGACGGTCGCCTGGCGGTTGGCAGTGAGCCGCTGGCGTCGGACCCGTCGCTCGGTGACCCGCTGGCGGGAGGAGTCCCACGACATATCGGTGAACGCCCCCTCGACCGACCACGTCGCCCTGGTCGACGCGCTCCGGCGCATCCCGGAGGCACAGCGGATCGCCATCGTTCTGCATCACCTCTGCGACCGGAGCATCGAGCAGATCGCCGAGGAGACAGGTTCGCCGGTCGGCACGGTCAAGGCACGGCTCTTCCGAGGACGCGCGGCCCTCGCCCCCTTCCTGCACGAGACCGAGCCCACGGAGGTGTCCGGTGCCTGAGAACTACTCCCGACTCGGCGACGTTCTCGACCGGGTGGCCGAGTCGGCACAGGCGGCCGCACGGCCGCAGGCCGCTTCCGCCCTGCGTCGCGAGGCCGACCGGCGCACCGGGCGGCGGCGTTCCGTCGTCGCGGTGTTCACCGTGGTCGCCGTCGTGGCCGGCTTCGCCGTCTTCAACGGGGGGCTCGGGACGTCGTCACGATCCGAATCGCCGGCCGACAGGCAGGGTGACCGGTCCGGTCCCGCCCCGACTCAGCTGGCGACGGCGCCGAAGGATCCTGCCCTCGACCGGACGGCATCCGCGGCCCTTCTCGTGAGCGGAGCGCAGGTCGCCGAGACTCTGGGCACGATGTGGAACTGGACCGCTTCGCCGATCGGAACTGGGTCGGCGAAGATCACCCCCTGCCAGTCCGAGAAGCACGCAGACGCCGAGCACCGTGCAGCCAGGTCCGTCGTCGTCACCGGCGGGTGGTCGGGCGACGACACCCTCTCCCAGCTCGTCGAGGAGTCGTCCGACGAGACCGCAGCTCGAGCGGCGTACGACCGTGCGGTGTCCTGGTTCCGCGACTGCGATGGTGTCGGCGTCGACCAGTCGGATGTCCCGGACTCTCTCACCCGACGAGCCGCGGAGATCCGCCCCGTCGACGGCGTCGACGACATGCGAGTGATCGTCCGGATGCGCGAGCACCTCGGGCCCAACACGTGGACCAACACGGTCGCTGCCGTCGTACGGGTGGACAACCTGGTCACCGTGCTCGCCTGGGACACCACCATGGATGACAACCCGGGAGCCTACGACGACGGGTTCGTCGAGCTGGTCCGGCAGGTCGCCACGACGATGACCGGGGAGACGGCGCCCTCCGTGCCCGACACGGCGCTGCTGGCGGACGACGACGAGCCGGTGCGCAGCGCGCTCGGCTCGGTGACGACGACGTTTCGTGCCGCAACCGGACACCCGAACGTCGCTCCCCTGTGCAACGTCGGGTGGTCGGGCCCCACCGCGGGAACCGTCGCCGCCCGAACCATCATGCTCGACGGCGAGGGCGCAAGTGCCAACGTGACCGAGACGGTCGTGCTGTACGAGTCGGCAGCTACCGCCACGGCGGCAGCCGACGCCGCTGTCGCTTCCGTCGACTCCTGCCCGGCGGGCAAGGAGATCGGCGGGTCGTCGGCTGCGCTGGAGGTGACGGGCCCGGGCACCGTTTGGGCGCTGGCCGCGCGTCCGGACGACGGACCCTCCCCGCGGCATGTCGCCGTCGTTCGGTCCGGACGGCACGTCGCCTACCTGCGCATCGACAGCCTGAACACAGCGGTCGGCGACGATGCGGCGGCCCGGATCGTCCAGTCCGCAGCAGCCCGACTCGACGCCGGGTGACCGGTGTGTTGCGTGCCTAACCGTCGAGCTGAGCCACGAGCCGGGCAGGAGCGATGGTGCGGTAGGCATCTTCGATGACCTCGCGGACCTCGCCCCAGTCCGGCCGGCCGTCGACACGGACGCCGAGCCAGCCTCGGTGACCGACGTACGGCGGCCGGAAGTACCTCTCCGGGTCCTCCGCGATCATCTCCTGCTGGGCGCCCGGCGGCGCGGCGCACCACAGCGCGAGGCGGGCGTCACCGTGGTGATCGTCCATGAACATGACGAACGTCTTCTTGCCTCGGACGACGAAGGACGGCGCGCCGTGGCTGAGCCGTTCGGTCACCTCGGGAAGAGCGAGGCACGCAGCCCGGACGCGCTCCAGCTCGTTCACGCCGGCCGCACCGCGGTCAACCAGAGGAACTTCTCCGTCCCCTGCTCGTCCTCGGCGACGACCTCCGCCTCCTCGACAACCAATCCTGCTGCGTCGACCGCGTGAAGTGTCGCGTCGATGCCGATGCCGCCGAAGAACATCGGCACGCCGAGCCAGTCGTTCTCGACCGCCTCGCCGGGTATCAGCGGAGCGCTGGTCACGAGGACTCCGCCGGGACGCAGCCACGACCCGATGCTGGACAGAAGCGGGCCATGGGCAGAGGGCGGCAGGTGGCCGAGCGCGAAGAAGGACACGACGGCGTCGACGGACCGGGTACGGAG
>DASVED010000179.1:0-9240 GCA_036380775.1 Actinomycetes bacterium | reverse complement strand
CTTCCGGGACGCCCGCGACCTGGGCATCACCTTCGACCTGCCGGACTGGGCACCCCCGGATGCCGGGATGACGTTCACCCTGCCGGCGTACGACCCGGCCGTCCGCGGCCACGTGCGGTACCCACCCGCCTTCGCCGCCGTCGCCGACTGACCGTCACTCAGCCGGGACTGATCCCGTCGTCTGCCTCGGTGCTGCCCATCACCCGCAGCTTGCGCCGGGCCCGCTGGTAGAACGACGTGGTCCCCAGCCGCAGCAGGTGGGCGGCACCAGGGACCAGCGCGAGCGCGATGCTGTCGCCGGGTCGGACCTGACACACAACCCGACCGTCGACCTCGACCGCGAGCACACCGCTCGACGGCAGCAGGTCGAGCACCAAATGCTCGTCGGCCGCGAGCAGCAGCGCTCGGTTGAACGTCGCGTGCGCCGCGGCCGGGATGACGAGCAGTCCCTCGACGGAGGGCGACACGATGGGGCCGCCGGCCGCGAAGCTGTACGCGGTCGAGCCGGTCGGAGTGGCCACGACGATCGCGTCGGCGGCGTACCGCACGAAGCTCTCGCCGTTGACGCGGACGCCCACGGCTGCCACGCGGTCGCCCGGTACCCGCACCAGTGCGATGTCGTTGAAGGCGACAGCCATCGTGCCGTCGGGCAGCGCCGCCCGCACCGCTGCCCGGCGCTCGACGACGAACCGATGCTCATCGATCGCGGTCAACGCGGCCGGGAGCTCAGGGACGTCGACCTCGGCGAGGAAGCCGAGCCGGCCGAGGTTGACGCCCAGCACCGGCACGGGCGTCGGGCCGTCCAGCGCCTGGCACAGGCGGAGTGCGCGCAGCACCGTGCCGTCGCCGCCGAGGCTGACGACCAGCGTCGCCCGCCGCACGAGCTCGGCCTCCGTCACCGGCTCCGCGTCGCAGTTCAGGCGCGCCACCTCCGGCGCGAGTCCGAGCACGGGCAGCCGGCGCTCCTGCGCCCAGTCCAGGAGCGTCGAGACCGCGAACTCCGAGTCCCGCTCCGGGTGAAGCACCAGCCCGACTGGACCCACAGCGCCCATGACCGTGAACAGTAGGCCGTGGAGCGCGGGCTAGGGTCACCGTGACGACGAAGGGTGGTGCCGCAATGACCGAGCGGGACATCGAGCCGGGCGAGGACGACGGCGTCCTGGAGCCGTCTGACTCGCTGGACTCCGACGACCTGCGCGCCGACGTCCTGGACACCGGGATCGACGCAGGCGAGGGATACCGCGGAGCGAACCGGTTCGGCACCACCGCCGAGGAGGAGCGCCGCGGCGAGAGCCTGGACCAGCTGCTCGCCGAGGAGGAGCCCGACCTCGCGGCCGATGACGAGTGGAGCGACGAGGACGACCCGAGCGACGACGACCACACCACCTCCCCGCGGGCGGGCCGGCTGGTCGAGCCCGACGAAGGCGCCCACCCCGACGAGGAGAAGGACGTGGTCGCGTTCGACGTGGGCATCGACGGCGGCGGTGCGAGCGCCGAGGAGGCCGCCGTGCACGTCATCGAGGACCCCTCCGACGACTGAGCGGGGCGAGATGACCGACCCGGCGTACCCACCGTTCCCCTCAGGGACCGACGACGAGCTCGAGCTGTACCTGCGCTGGCTCGGCTTCCTCCGCGGTGCCGTGCTGCGCAAGGTGGACGGGCTCGCCGAGGCCGACGCCCGCTGGACGCCGGACGGTGCGCTGATCCCGCTCATCGGCATCGTCAACCACTTGATGCACGTCGAGTGGCGGTGGATCGAGGGCGGCTTTCGCGGTACGAAGGTCAGCCGCTCGGACGAGGAGTTCCGGCCGGGCCCGGAGCTGACCGTGAAGACGGCTGTGTCGGCCTACCGGTCGCGCGCCGCCGAGACGGACGCGACGGTCCGCGACGTCGGGGACCTCGCAACGCCCTGCCTTGTCGAGGAGGGCACCGACCTCCGCTGGGTGCTCCTGCACCTGGTCAACGAGACCGCCCGGCACGCCGGGCACGCCGACGCCGTCCGCGAGCTGCTCGACGGCACGACCGGGGAGTGAGTCCGGTGCCGCGTAGGAGACGGGAGCCGCGGTTCGTGCTGCACGAGCACCGGAAACCGCAGCACCACTTCGACCTCCGGCTGGAGGAAGACGGGGTGCTGCGGTCCTGGGCGGTGCCGCGCGGCCTGCCGGACGACTCGCGACGCAACCGGCTGGCGGTGCTCGTCGACGACCACGACCTGGACCACGTCGACTTCGAGGACGCCGACAAGTCGATCGCCGACGAGGGGACGTGGGAGGAGCACGACCGCACCGAGAAGCGGTTGCTGTTCACGCTGCACGGCCGGCACGGCTCCCGGCGCTACGCGCTGATCCGCACGGACAGCGACTGGCTCATGCACCTCACCAAGGAGCAGCCGCCGGCGACCTAGCGGCGGCCGCTACCGGATCGGCAGGTCGTAGACCCGGCGGACGCTCTCCGGACTGGTGCCGAGGTCGGCGCCGTAGACGTGCAGGGAGATGGCCGTGACGTCGCCGGTGTTGTGCACCTTGTGGATGTCGCCGGGGGGCGCGAATCCGCTGACGTCGCCGGCCTCGTTGGCGACCCGGCCGATCTCGGTCAGGTGGTCGCCGTGGTCGCGGTAGAGGGTCTCGAACTCGGTGCCCTGCAGGACCGCGAAGGTGCACCAGGCGATGTGGTCGTGGATCTCGGTGAGCTGACCGGGCTGCCACACGATGGCGACGACCGAGAACCGCGCCTCGGAGTGCAGCAGGTGCCGCGCGTAGGTCGGCCCGACGTAGGCGCGCTCCTCGGCGGTCAGCAGCTCGAGGCTGGGCAGCCGGGCCCGCAGCAGGTCCGCGACGGACACCGCGGTGTCGAGCGGGCGACCGGCCCAGTCGGCCTGCTCCCGGATCCGGGCGACGAGGTCGTCGAGCCCTGGGCGGGGCGGGGTGGCGGGCTGCACTGTGGAGGGCTGCGCCACGGAGAGCTGGTCGGTTGCGGAGGCGGTCGAGGTCGGCATGCCCCCTACGGTGCTTCCGATAACTCATCACGTCCAATGCCTGTTCTTGCGGTCTTCCATAGATAGAGTTGATGGGTGGCGCTTGACCTGGTCCGACTCAAAGTGCTCGCGGCGGTGGCCCGCCACGGGTCGATCACCGCCGCCGCCAAGGAGCTGCACTACTCCCAGCCGTCGCTCAGCCACCACCTGGCCAAGCTGGAGGCCGAGACCGGCGCCCAGCTGCTCCAGCGGGTCGGCCGCGGCGTCCGGCTCACGCCGGCCGGCCGGCTGCTGGCCGAGCGGGCCACCGAGATCCTCGGCCGGGTCGACGCCGCGTCGGCCGAGCTGTCGGCCCACGTCGGGCTGGACGCCGGCCGGGTCCGGCTGGCCGGGTTCTCCTCCGCGCTGAGCACGCTGGCGCCGGCGGCCGCGGCGACCCTGGCCGAGCGGCACCCCGGGCTCGAGCTCAGCCTGGTCGACTGCCACCCCGAGGAGGCGCTGGCGATGCTGCGCGCCGGTCAGGTCGACGTCGCGGTCATCTTCCGATACGACGAGGGCGACGACGAGGAGCGCGACTTCCGGCTGCTGCACCTGCTCGACGACCCGACCTACGTCGTCGGCCCCGACGCCGTCAACACCGTCGCCGGGCACCGCGACGCGCAGTGGATCGGTGGCTGCGAGAGGTGTCGCAGCCACCTGCTCGCGGTCTGCGCCGCCGAGGGCTTCACCCCGACCATCGGCTACACGACGGACGACATCGTGGCGATGCAGGCGCTGGTCGCAGCCGGGATGGGGGTGACCATCCTGCCGGGGATGGCGCTGCGCGCCCATCGGCTGGACAGTGTGGTGGCGACCGAGCACGTGGGGTCGCCGCGACACGTCTACGCGGCGACGTACGGCGAACCGCCCGACCCCCCGGCGACCGTCGCCGTGCTCGCCGCGCTGGAGGAGGCGGTCTAGATGCCCTACGCCGACCGGGTAGCCGCGGGCCGTCGGCTGGCGACGGAGCTGGCCGACCGCTCCGGCGACGACGCGGTCGTGCTGGGCCTGCCCCGCGGCGGTGTCCCGGTGGCGGCGCAGGTGGCTGCGGCGATCCACGCACCGCTCGACGTCATCGTGGTGCGCAAGCTCGGGCTGCCCGGCCACGTCGAGCTGGCGATGGGCGCCATCGCCGGGGTAGGCGACACAGTCGAACTGGTGCGCAACGACGTCGTCCTGCGCCACAGCGGAGTGCGGGAGGAGGCGTTCGACGACGTCTACGCGCGGGAGGTCGGCCTGCTGCGGGAGCGGGAGGCCGCCTACCGCGAGTCCCGTCCGCCGGAGAAGGTGTCAGGCCGGGTCGTCATCGTCGTCGACGACGGCCTGGCCACCGGGTCCACGATGCGCGCGGCGGTCGCGGCGGTCCGGCACCAGCACCCCGCGCAGGTGGTCGTCGCCGTGCCGGTCGGCTCGCGGGACACCTGCGCGTCGCTGCGCCGAGAGGTCGACGAGGTCGTGTGCCCCTGGACCCCCGAGCCGTTCATCGCGGTGGGTCGGGCGTACGTCGACTTCCGACCCACCAGCGACGACGAGGTGCGCCGGGCGCTGGCCTACCGGTAGCCGGCCGACCTAGAGCCCGTCCACCTCTTCGGCGCAGTCGATGACCAGCTGCGCGGCCTCCCGGCGGTACTCGCGCAGCAGCCGCACCCGCTCCTGCCCCCTCGCGTCCCGGGCGCCGGTGCGCTCGGCCAGGTCCGCGACCTTGCGGGCCTGGTCCAGAACCCGCTCGGACGGGAAGTCGCGCACCTCCAGAGCGATGCTGCCCGCGACGGTCGAGATCCTGCTGCGCACCGCGTCGGTGAACTCCTGGTGCTGCTCCTGCCCGGCCGACCGCAGCGAGTCGTCCGCGTAGGTGATCGCGACCACTGCCTGCCGGCACCCGTCGCCGGAGTCGGTGTAGCGGCCGAGCTCGTCGGACAGCGGCGCGTCGCCGTCGGAGCACCCGCTCAGTGCGACGACCAGCGCCACCGTCAGGACAGTGGTCACCGGTCGTCGCACCCGAGCAAGTTATCCCGACGTCAGCCACCCTCACCCCCTCGCGGTTCGGCGACGTTGCTCACCAGCCACACGGCGTGTCGTGCGGCGTGTCGGTGAGCAACGTCGCCGGGGCCGGAAGGGAGCCGAGCCGGACCTCGGCCGAACGAGCGCCTGACCGGTCAGCCGACCAGGGCCGGCACCTTCTCCTCCTCGTGGCGCTGCTCGGGGAGCTCGACCATCGGGCCGGTGCCGTGCGCGTCGAGGTTCGGCAGCACCCGGTCCAGCCAGCGGGGGATGTACCAGTTGCGGTCGCCGAGCAGCGCCATCGTGGCGGGCACCAGGACCAGCCGGACGAGCGTCGCGTCGACCGCGATCGCCGTGGCCAGCCCGATGCCCATCATCTTGATGACCACCGCCGGGTCGAAGGCGAAGCCGAGGAACACCGCGACCATGATCAGCGCGGCCGAGGTGATGACCCGGGCCGTCTCCGACAGACCGGTCACCACGCTGCCCTTGCTGTCGCCGGTGCGCAGGTACTCCTCCCGCACCCGGCTGAGCAGGAACACCTCGTAGTCCATCGACAGCCCGAACAGGATGGCGAACATCAGGACGGGGACGAACGCTGCGATCGGGACCGTCCCGGGCAGGCCGAGCAGGTCGGCTCCCCACTCGGTCTGGAACAGCACCGTGATGACGCCGTAAGCCGAGCCCACCGAGAGCAGGTTGACCAGCGCCGCCTTGACCGGCACGACGACCGACCGGAACGCCAGCACCATCAGCAGGAACGACGTCGACAGCACGACCGCGACGACGACCCAGAGGTTGTCGGCGAGGACGGCGGAGAAGTCGTCCATCGTGGCGGTGAAGCCGCCGATGTGCACGCCGTCCGGAACGGAGCCCCGCAGCTCGTCGAGCAGCGCGATGGTGGCGTCGTCCTGCGGCCCGGTCGTCGGCGTGACGGTGAGCACCGCCGCCGAGCCGTCGGCCGACAGGGCCGGCGGACCAACGGACAGCACGCCGTCGGTCGACCCGAGCTGCTGCTCGAGGGCGGCCAGGCCGTCCTGCCCGATCTCGTCGACGTCCGCGGCCACCAGCAGCGGGGCGTTGAACCCGGGGCCGAACCCGTCAGCGACCAGGTCGTAGGCCTGGCGGATGGTCGTCGACTCCGGCTCGTTGCCGGCGTCGCTGCTGCCGAGCTTCATGCCCAGCGCCGGCAGCGCCAGTGCGACCAGCACCACGGCCGAGGCGGCCAGCCAGGCCACCGGGTGGCGGCCGACCGTGTGGGCCAGGCGTGCGGCAATCGGCGAGTGCGACGCCGCGGCCTCGAGGTGACCGGTCCGGCGGGCCTTGCGGCTGTAGACGCGCAGCTTGGCCAGGCCGAGCAGCGCCGGCAGCAGCGTGATGGCGGCGATCACCGTCAGGAGCACCACGATGCCGGTGGCGTAGCCCATCGACGTGAAGTTCGGGACGCCGGTGAACTGCAGCCCCGAGAGAGCCAGCAGCACTGTGCCGCCGGCGAAGACGACCGACATGCCGGCCGTCGAGTTGGCCTCGGCCGCCGCGTCGGGCACCGACAGGCCGCGCGCCAGCGCGTCGCGGTGCCGGGTGACGATGAACAGCGCGTAGTCGACGCCGACCCCGATGCCGATCATCGCGGCCAGCGTCGGGGAGACCGTCGACACGTCCATCGTGGCGGCCAGCAGCGTGATGCCGCCGGTGCCGACGCCGAGCCCGACCAGCGCGATGCCGATCGGGAGGCCGGCAGCGAGGATCGAGCCGAACGCGAGCAGCAGGATGACGATCGCGGCGCCGATGCCGATCAGCTCGGCGGTGCCGCCGGGCGCCCCGACGTTCTCGGGGACCTGGCCGCCGAACGCCACCTGGTAGCCGTCGTCGACGAGGGAGTCGGTGGCCTTCTCGAGCGCGACCACGCCCTCGTCACCGACGAACTCGGTGACCGGTACGTCGTACTGGACCGCGATCATCGCGGTCGCGCCGTCCTGGCTGAGGACGGCCGGCGACACGGCGCTGGCGCCGTCGACCCGGGCCAGCTTGCGGCCGGCCTGGTCGAGGGCGGCCTGGTCGACCCGGCCCTCGTCGGCGTGGACGACGACCCGCGCGTCGGCGCCGGCCATCTCGGGGAAGCGCTCGCTGAGCAGGTCGTAGGCCTGCTGGCTGTCGCGGCCGGGGATCGTGTAGTCGTCGTTGAGGGCGCCACCGACGGTGCCGGCCA
Source organism: Actinomycetes bacterium (assembly GCA_036380775.1). Classification (GTDB taxonomy): domain Bacteria; phylum Actinomycetota; class Actinomycetes; order JACCUZ01; family JACCUZ01; genus DASVED01. The sequence continues at coordinate 2,017 of DASVED010000179.1, read as the reverse complement.
GGCCCATCACCACCATGATGGCGACGGCCCAGACCGAGATCGTGCGCCATGGGTGCCGGGCGGCGGAGCCGCCGAGGCGGTACAGCAAGCGGGACATTCGTACTCCCTGTAGGGACGGTGTCGTCAGGTCCGCCCTACGGTGCGCCGCCCCACTGGTGGACGACTTGCGGCCGACTTGGCGCCGCTCTCAAGTCAGGAGCCGCCCACTGCACTGCCCGTCCGCCTGTCCCGGGCATGCCGGAGCCGCGCCCCGGCGAAGGGCGCGGCTCTGGTCGTACGGGTGGGGCGGGTTACGCCTCGGTGCGCGGGGCGGGGATGCCGGCCAGCAGGGCCCGCACCTCCGACTCGCGGTAGCGGCGGTGCCCCCCGAGGGTGCGGATCGAGGTCAGCTTCCCGGCCTTGGCCCAACGGGTCACGGTCTTGGGGTCGACCCGGAACATGGTGGCGACCTCGGCGGGGGTCAGCAGCGGTTCTGCGTCTGGGGTACGGGTTGACATCGGGTCTGCCTCTGTTCGCTGGGCGAACCGATCTATCTCGGCTCCTGGGTGCAATAGTGCCCGTTAGGCGGGGATGTCCGAAATGGTCACTACGGGCTATCTTCGGAGTGAGGCAGGAGAACTAGGCCGAACGCCGACTGGCGGCCTGGTGCGGGCCACTCGTCCTGACTAGTCCCCTGCGGGCAAGCGCTAGTTGGCGTGTTCGAGCGCGCGGACGGCCGCCCAGCGCTCGACGACGGCCGCATAGCACCGCATAGCCTCGTCCTCGTCGTCGGCCGCCAGCGCGAGCACCGAGGCGGCGACGTCGGCGACGGAGGTGTCCTCCTCGACGCCTTCCGGACCCAGCAGCCGGGCCAGGCCTGCGTAGTCGAGCTCGAGCCACGACCGGGCGTGGAACTCCTCCAGCCAGCGCCCGAGCTCCTCCAGCTCCTCGACCACGTCGGGCTCCCCCAGCGCCGTCCGCAGCGTCCGCAGCGCTCGGGCCACCCGGCGCCGGGCGGCCGACATCCGGGTCCGGTGCACCACGCTCGGGTGGCCGGGCGCGGCAGCAAGGTCGACGGTCCGGTCGCCGGGCGCGAACGGGACGAACCAGTGCACCGGCACCGACCAGGTCGCCGTCTGGATCCGCAGCACCGACCCGACCTCGTCGCCACCCCAGCGGGCGTGGTCGGCGTCGGCCCGGTCCAGGGAGGCCGGCGGGACGAAGGCGTGCAGCAACGAGTCCGGCAGCCCGTCGCGGAACTGGCCCAGCGCCACCCAGGACCGCAGCCGGGCCTGGACCGGGCAGACGTGCACCACCGAGTCGACCTCGAGGACGAACGCCTCGCGCTCCTCCTCGGTGGGCACCGGCCGCGGCGGGATGCTCAGCACACCGGCGAGCGCCCGGCGCTGCTCGGCGACGAGCCGGCCGGCCCGGGTCCCCGAGCGGGTCGCGTAGTCGGTCCAGGCGGTCCGCTCGGGCTCCGGGAACGCGTCCACCGGCTCGTAGACCCGCAGGTACGCGGCGTAGGGACCCGGCAGCGAGCCGGGCGTCGGGAGCGGCACGCCCCGCATCGTAGGGTGCCCGGCGTGGCGAGCATCGACCCCCGGTCCGGCACCGTGTTCGGACCGCACCCGGGCAGCCGGCACGCGCACGAGCAGGTCGTGTTCTTCGCCGACGACCGGACCGGGCTGCGGGCCATCGTGGCGATCTACTCGACGGCGCTCGGCCCTGCTCTGGGCGGGACCCGGTTCCACCCGTACCCGGCCGAGGAGGACGCGCTGAGCGACGTCCTCGAGCTGTCCCGGGCGATGGCCTACAAGAACGCACTCGCCGGGCTGGACCACGGCGGCGGCAAGGCCGTGATCATCGGCGACCCCGCGGTGGACAAGTCAGAGCAGCTGCTCCTCGCGTACGGCAGGTTCCTGGACTCCCTGGGCGGGCGCTACGTGACGGCGTGCGACGTGGGCACCTACGTCGCCGACATGGACGTGGTGTCGCGGGAGACCCGGTTCGCGACCGGCCGCTCGGAGGCCAACGG
>DASVED010000178.1:0-7679 GCA_036380775.1 Actinomycetes bacterium | reverse complement strand
CGTGGAAGCCGTACCGACGCAGCGCCCATCGTCGGTTCCACGAGCTCGGCAGCGCGTAGGTGCGCGCCGACAACGGGAGCCCGGAGTGGAAGGCCGTGTCGAAGCACGCCACCGCGGACAGGTCGGGGAAGGCGTCGCGCACGGCCTTGATCGCCTCGACCGCCACGGGCTGGTGCAGAGGAGCGAGCGGCACCAGCTCGCGGAGGTCGCCGAGCAGCGCGTCGTCGACCCGCTCTGGGCGTACGTGTCGCGGCCCGCCGTGCACCACCCGGTGGCCGACGGCGTCGACGGGATGGTCGCTCAGCAGGCGCTGGACAGCGGCCACGATCTCGCCGGGCTCGGTGTCGGTGGTGTCCAAGACGGTGTCCTCGCCGTCCAGGACACGCAGCTTGACGCTGCTCGACCCGGTGTTGACCGTCAGGACTCGCACCGCAGCTCAGGCCGATGCGTCGTCGTCGGGCCACTGCCAGTCACGGATGTCCGGCGAGTCCTCGCCGGTCTCCCGGGTGTAGGCCCGGTGCCGTGCTCGCTCGTCGACCATCTCCTGCCGGAGAGCTGCTGCACGCGAACCCAGGGACGGCACCCGGTCGAGCACGTCGATGACGAGGTGGAACCGGTCGAGGTCGTTGAGCATCACCATGTCGAACGGTGTGGTGGTGGTGCCCTCCTCCTTGTAGCCGCGCACGTGGAGGTTGTCGTGGTTGGTCCGTCGGTAGGTCAGCCGGTGGATCAGCCACGGGTAGCCGTGGTAGGCGAACACCACCGGCTTGTCCGTCGTGAAGAGCGCGTCGAAGACACTGTCGGTGAGACCGTGCGGGTGCTCGCGCTCGTCCTGCAGCCGCATCAGGTCTACGACGTTCACGACGCGCACCGACAGGTCCGGCAGGTGGCGACGCAGCAGGTCGGCCGCGGCCAGCGCCTCGATCGTCGGGACGTCGCCCGCACAGCCCAGCACCACGTCCGGGTCGGACTGGTCGCCGTTCCCGGCCCACTCCCAGATGCCGATTCCGCGGGCGCAGTGCAGCACCGCCTCGTCCATCGACAGCCAGCTCGGGGTCGGCTGCTTGCCGGCCACCACGACGTTGATGTAGTTCCGGCTGCGCAAGCAGTGGTCGGCCACCGACAGCAGGCAGTTCGTGTCCGGCGGAAGGTAGACGCGGACGATCTCGGCCTTCTTGTTCACGACATGGTCGATGAAGCCTGGGTCCTGGTGGGAGAAGCCGTTGTGGTCCTGGCGCCAGACGTGGGAGGTCAGCAGGTAGTTCAGCGATGCGATGGGACGTCGCCACGGGATCTCGCGGGTCACCTTTAGCCATTTCGCGTGCTGGTTGACCATCGAGTCGACGATGTGGATGAACGCCTCATAGCAGCTGAAGAGCCCGTGCCGGCCGGTGAGCAGGTACCCCTCGAGCCAGCCCTGGCAGAGGTGCTCGCTGAGGATCTCCATCACCCGGCCGTCGGGCGCCAGATGGTCGTCGCCCTCGACCCGCTCGGCGATCCAGGTCCGGTCGGTGACCTCGAACACCGCATCCAACCGGTTCGACGCCGTCTCGTCCGGTCCCACGAGCCGGAAGTTCTCGGTATTGGCGCGCATCACGTCCCGGACCAGCTGACCGAGGACCCGCGTCGGCTCCGACTGCACGTGGCCGCGGGTCCCGATGTCGACGCCGTAGTCACGGAAGTCCGGGAGCTCGAGGTCACGCAGCAGCAGACCGCCGTTGGTGTGCGGGTTCGCGCTCATTCGCCGAGCACCCCGCGGTGGCAGCCCTCGCAGCCGTTCGACGAGGCGGCCGCTGTCGTCGAACAGCTCCTCCGGCCGGTAGCTGCGCATCCACTCCTCGAGGAGGGCCCGGTGCGAGTCGTTCTCCCGCGTACCCGTGAGCGGGACCTGGTGCGAACGGAAGGTCCCCTCAACAAGCTCGCCGTCCACCGTCTTCGGTCCGGTCCAGCCCTTGGGCGTCCGCAGGACGACCACCGGCCAGCGCGGCCGGTCGTCGCCGCCCGCCGCCGCCGCTGCCTTGATGACCGCGATCCGCTCGAGCACCGTGTCCAGGGTGTCCGCCATCTGCCGGTGCATCGTCGCCGGGTCGCTGCCCGACACGAAGAACGGCTCGTGGCCGTAGCCGGTCAGCAGCGAGGACAGCTCCTCCTCGGGGATCCGGGCCAGGACCGTCGGGTTCGCGATCTTGTAGCCGTTGAGGTGCACGATCGGGATGACCACCCCGTCGCGATCGGGGTTGAGCATCTTGTTGGCGTGCCAGCTCGCCGCGAGCGGACCAGTCTCGGCCTCACCGTCACCGATCACGCAGGCCACGACCAGGTCGGGGTTGTCCAGCGCCGCGCCGTAGGCGTGTGAGAGCGCGTAGCCGAGCTCGCCGCCCTCGTGGATGGAGCCGGGAGTCTCCGGCGCGACGTGGCTGGGGACACCGCCCGGGAACGAGAACTGGCGGAACAGCCGGCGCATGCCGTTGGTGTCCTCGCTGATCCCCGGGTAGGTCTCGGAGTAGGTGCCTTCCAGGTATGCGTTGGCCACGAGAGCCGGCCCTCCGTGACCGGGGCCGGTGATGAAGATCATGTCGAGGTCGCGATCGACGATCGCCCGGTTGAGGTGCGCGTAGAGGAAGTTGAGCCCAGGTGTCGTGCCCCAGTGACCGAGCAGCCGCGGCTTGACGTGCTCGGGCCCGAGTGGCTCCTCGAGAAGCGGGTTGTCCAGCAGGTAGATCTGCCCCACCGACAGGTAGTTCGCGGCCCGCCAGTAGGCGTCCAGGTCGGTCAGGTAGCCGTCCTCCACCGTCACCGTCGTCTCCCTCGTCATCTGTGTCATCTGGGGTGGCCGACCCGACAGACCGCCGCGCCCTACCCTGGCGGTAGTTGGGGCCCGCTGGGAACCCCGAGCCGATGAGGTGGGACGCCGTGCCGACGAATGACCTCGATGACCTGCTCCAGCAGGTCCTGGGGCGTGTCGGCGAAGTCCTGGAGGCGCGGGACCGCCTGCAGGGGCTGCTCGACGCCGTGGTCAGCATCGCCGGCGACCTCTCGCTGGACAGCGTGCTGCAGCGCATCGTCACGACGGCCAGCGAGCTGGTGGGGTCCCGCTACGCGGCGCTCGGCGTCCTGGCGACCGTGGATGTGACGAAGGAGCGCCGGCTGCGTGAGTTCGTCACCCACGGGCTGAGCGAGGAGCAGCGGCAGCGGATCGGCGACCTGCCCCAGGGTCACGGGCTGCTCGGCCTGATCATCGACGAGCCGCAGCCGGTGCGGCTCGAGGACATCGCGGAGCACCCGCGCAGCTACGGCTTCCCCGCGAACCACCCGCCGATGGGGTCCTTCCTCGGGGTCCCCATCCGCATCCGGGACACGGTGTTCGGCAACCTCTACCTCACCGAGAAGCGGGGCGGCGCCTTCACCGCCGAGGACGAGCAGGTCGTCGTCGCGCTGGCCGCCGCGGCTGGTGTCGTCATCGAGAACGCCCGGCTCTACGAGGAGGCGGCCCGTCGACAGCGCTGGCTCGAGGCGGCGGCCGAGATCACCACGGTCCTCCTCGGTGACGTGAGCCGTGAGGAGGTGCTGCAGCTGGTGGCCGACCGAGCGCGCGAGGTGGCCGACGCGGACCTGTCCACGGTTGCGCTGCTCCGCGAGGAATCCGACGAGCTCGTGGTGCAGGTGGTCTCCGGCGGGGACAGCGAGTACGTCGGGACCGTGCTGCCCCGGGGCAAGGGAGTGGCCTGGGCGGTCATGGACTCGGGCGAGGAGCTCGTCCTTGACGACAGCACGACCGGTCCGGTGCGTGAGCCGCCGCTGGACCATCCGGACATCGGACGGCTCGTGGCCCTCCCGCTGTGCGCTGACGGGGCCTTGACCGGGGTGCTCACGGTCGCCTGGGGTCGGGAGCGGGTGCCGTTCTTGGTCGAAGCCGACACTCGGATGCCCGCGACGTTCGCCGAGCAGGCCGCGCTGGCGCTGCAGGTGGCGAGCGCCCGCGACGACCGGTCCCGGCTGGCGGTGTTCGAGGACCGTGACCGCATCGGTCGCGACCTGCACGACCTGGTGATCCAGCGGCTGTTCGCCATCGGCCTGACACTGGAGAACGCTGCTCGGCTCGCCACCCGGCCGGAGGTCGCGCAGCGCATCACGACGGCCGTCGACGACATCGACGTGACGATCCGCGACATCCGGCGCAGCATCTTCGAGCTGGGCAGTCGCGCCGCTCTGGCCGACCTGCGGACCGAGATCGGCGGCCTCGTCGACGAGCATGCGGTGGTGCTCGGCTTCCGGCCGACATGGGGCACCGAGGGTCCCGTGGACAGCGCGGTGCCCGATCCGGTGCGCCCCCACCTGCTGGCGGTGCTGCGCGAGTCCCTGTCCAACGCAGCTCGGCACGCGGAGGCGACCAGCGTCGACGTGATTCTGCAGGTGGGGACCGAGGTGGTGCTCACCGTGACGGACAACGGTCGGGGCATCGCTGACGGCGTCCGGACCAGCGGTATCCGGAACATGGTCGAGCGGGCGGAGTCACTCGGTGGGAAGTGCGAGGTCGCCAACCGACCCGAGGGCGGCACCCGCGTCCGGTGGTCGGTTCCTGCTCGCTGACCTCGCAGTCCGTGCCGGAACCTGGTACCCGGCTGCGCGCGCGGGCGAGGAGCGGTAGACAGGTGTCATGACCGAGCCCGACGGAGCAGCCAGCACCATCCGGGTCTTCCTGCTCGACGACCACGAGGTGGTCCGGCGCGGCCTGAAGGACCTCCTCGAGAGCGACGGCGACATCGAGGTGGTGGGGGAGTCGGGCAGCGCGGCCGAGGCGATCCGACGGATCCCGGCGCTGCGCCCGGACGTCGCCGTGCTCGACGCCCGGCTGCCGGACGGCTCCGGCATCGACGTCTGCCGCGAGATCCGCTCGCTCGAGCCGGCGACGGCTGCGCTGATCCTCACGTCCTACGACGACGACGAGGCCCTCTTCGCGGCGATCATGGCCGGTGCGTCCGGCTACGTGCTCAAGCAGATCCGGGGAACCGACCTGGTCGACGCGGTGCGCCGCGTGGCGGCCGGGCAGTCTCTGCTCGACCCTGCCGTCACCGCGCAGGTGCTGGAGCGGCTGCGCCGCGGTCCCGAGGTGGACGACGCGCTCGCGCCGCTGACGGAGCAGGAGCGCCGGCTGCTCGAGCTGATCGGTGAGGGCCTGACGAACCGACAGATCGCCGAGCGGATGTTCCTCGCCGAGAAGACCATCAAGAACTACGTGTCGAACCTGCTCTCCAAGCTCGGGCTCGAGCGCCGCACCCAGGCCGCTGTCTTCGCCACCAAGCACATCAAGCACTAGGCCGGAGACGATGGCAGAGTCGACAACACCGGCACCCGACCGTTCCGGGTACGCCCCGGTGAACGGCCTCGAGATGTACTACGAGGTGCACGGCACGGGGACGCCATTGGTCCTGTTACACGGGGCCTTTTCGGCCATCGGAACCTCCTTCCAGAAAGTGCTGCCGGGCCTCGCCAGGACACGGCAGGTGATCGGCCTCGAGATGCAGGCCCACGGCCGCACGGCGGACATCGACCGCCCGCTGTCCGCCGAGCAGATGGCCGACGACACAGCCGCCGCCCTCGAGTACCTGGAGATCGAGCGTGCCGACCTCTTCGGTTACAGCATGGGTGCCGCTGTCGCGCTGCAGGTCGCACTTCGGCACCCCGACGTCGTGCGCAAGCTCGTGCTCGCGTCGGTCACGTATCGGCTGGACGGCATCCACCCAGGCCTGATGGACGGCTTGGGCGAGATGTCGCCGGAGATGATGTTCGGCTCTCCGTGGCACGAGGAGTACCTGCGGATTGCACCGCGCCCCGACGACTTCGCGCGGTTCTTCGAGAAGAAGACGCAGATGGACAAGCGGATCCGCGACATCCCCGCGGAGGCGATCCAGGGGATCGACGCGCCGACCCTCCTCCTGCTCGGTGACTCCGACCTCGTCCGCCCCGAGCACGCGGTGGAGATGTTCCGCCTGCTCGGAGGCGGCGTCTTCGGCGACACCCCCGCCGGGCTCCCGTGCTCACAGCTGGCGGTCCTTCCCGGCACCTCCCACGTGACGCTCGTGGACCGCGCCGACCTGCTGCTCTCGGTCATCCCGCCGTTCCTCGATGCACCCCGTCCCGACGCCGTGTGACCGAGTCCTTCTGCGTCTGGTCGGTGCGCGGCACCGGTGTGCTCAGGCCATGGCGACGTGACGTGGGTCGAAGCCGAACGGCAGCTCGAGGCGGTGACGGTGCAGCAGGTCCTCGTCGCAGAGGATGGTGCGGGTCGCGCCGTCCGCGACGATGACGCCCTCCGCGAGGATCACCGACCGCGGGCACAGCTCCATCGCATAGGGCAGGTCGTGGGTGACCATCAGGGTGGTCAGTTCGAGCCCTAGCAGGATCTCGGCGAGCTCCCGACGGCTGGCCGGGTCGAGGTTGCTCGACGGCTCGTCGAGGACCAGGATCTCGGGCCGCATCGCCAGCACGGTCGCCACGGCGACTCGCCGGCGCTGGCCGTAGGACAGGTGGTGCGGCGGGCGGTCGAGGAAGTCCTGCATCCCGACGGCCTCGAGCGCCTCGCGGACCCGTCCCTCGAGCTCGATCCCCCGCAGCCCGAGGTTGGCCGGCCCGAAGGCCACGTCCTCCCGAACCGTCGGCATGAACAGCTGGTCGTCCGGGTCCTGGAAGACGATGCCGACCCGGCGCCGGACCTCCTGCAGGTTCGCGGGTACGACGGGCAGGCCCCCGACCTCGACCCTGCCGTGGCCTCCGCGCAGGATGCCGTTGAGGTGCATCACCAGTGTGGTCTTCCCGGCGCCGTTCGGGCCGAGCAGGGCCACTCGCTCACCTGGGGCGAGGGTGAGGTCGATGCCGAACAGTGCCTGGTGTCCGTCGGGGTAGGCGAAGGCGAGGTCTCGGACGGCCAGTGACGGCTCTGTCGGTGTCATCGCGGTCATGGTCGCACCGTCCAGGCGGCCACCGCGACCAGCAGCGCGAGCAGCGGTAGGACGGCGGCGGTCGTCCACTGCGCCCGGTCGGCTCGGAGGTCGTGGATGTCGGGCATCGTGCCGGTGTAGCCGCGGCTGAGCATCGCGAGGTGCACCCGCTCACCCCGCTCGTAGGACCGGATGAACAGCGCCCCGGCGGAGTGCGCGATGACCTTGGCGTGGCGCAGGTCCCGTCCGACGAAACCTCGGGACTCCCGGGCAACCCGCATGCGGGTCATCTCCGAGCCGACCACGTCCGCGTAGCGGAACATGAAGGACATGATCTGCACCATCAGCGGCGGCATCCGGAGCCGTTCCACGCCGAGCAGCAGGGTCCGTGGCTCGGTGGTGGCGGCAAGCAGGATCGAGGCCACCACGCCCAGCGTCCCCTTCGCCAGGATGTTCCAGCCGCCGAGCAGGCCGGACTCGCTGACCGACAGCCCGAGGACGTCGACGCGTGGCCCGTGGGCCACGAACGGCAGCAGCACCGCGAAGAGGACGAACGGCACCTCGACGACCATCCGGCGCAGCACCGTCGCCACCGGGACCTGGGCGATCGCGGCTACCGCGCAGAGCAGCAGGGCATAGACACCGAACGCCCAGAAGGCGTCGCGCGGAGTGGCGACCACGACGAGCACGAAGGTCAGGACGGCCACCAGCTTGCAGTGCGGAGGTAGCCGGTGGACCACC
>DASVED010000177.1:0-7083 GCA_036380775.1 Actinomycetes bacterium | reverse complement strand
AGGGTCACCCCGACAAGATCGCGGACCAGATCAGCGACTCGATCCTGGACGCGCTGCTCGCCGAGGACTCGCGTAGCAGGGTGGCCGTCGAGACGCTCATCACGACCGGCCAGGTGCACGTCGCCGGCGAGGTGACGACCGAGGGCTACGCCGACATCCCGAGCATCGTGCGGGAGCGGGTCCTCGAGATCGGCTACGACTCGTCCGCCAAGGGATTCGACGGCCACTCCTGCGGCGTCTCGGTCTCGATCGGCTCGCAGTCCCAGGACATCGCCCAGGGGGTCGACGACGCCTACGAACACCGAACGGGCGACCACGACCATCACATTTCTGATGACCCGCTGGACCGCCAGGGCGCCGGCGACCAGGGCCTGATGTTCGGCTACGCCTGCGACGACACCCGCGAGCTCATGCCGCTGCCGATCTCGCTGGCCCACCGGATCTCCCAGCAGCTCAGCGCGGTGCGCAAGGACGGCGCGGTGCCCTACCTGCGTCCGGACGGCAAGACCCAGGTCACCATCGAGTACGACGGCGACCGGGCTGTCCGGCTGGACACCGTGGTCGTCTCGAGCCAGCACGCGGCCGACATCTCGCTGGACTCGATGCTCCTGCCGGACATCGCCGAGCAGGTCGTCAAGCCGGTGCTGGACGGGCTGGCGATCGACACCGAGGGCTTCCGGCTGCTGGTCAACCCGACCGGCCGCTTCGAGATCGGCGGCCCGATGGGCGATGCCGGCCTGACCGGCCGCAAGATCATCGTGGACACCTACGGCGGCATGGCCCGCCACGGCGGCGGCGCCTTCTCGGGCAAGGACCCGTCCAAGGTGGACCGCTCGGCCGCCTATGCCATGCGCTGGGTCGCCAAGAACGTCGTGGCGGCCGGCCTGGCCCGCCGCTGCGAGGTGCAGGTCGCCTACGCGATCGGCAAGGCGCACCCGGTCGGGCTGTTCGTCGAGACGTTCGGCACCGAGGTCGTGCCGACCGAGCGCATCCAGAACGCGGTCACCGAGGTGTTCGACCTCCGGCCGGCCGCGATCATCCGCGACCTCGACCTGCTGCGCCCGATCTACGCTCAGACGGCGGCCTACGGCCACTTCGGCCGGGAGCTGCCCGACTTCACCTGGGAGCGCACCGACCGGGTCGAGGCGCTGCGCACAGCCGCCGGCGCCTGACCGGTCGCAGCTTGCTGGGCGCGCGATCGGGCCCAGGTCGGCCGTGGTTGCGGTGCGCTCTAGGAGGAGCAGCGCCCCCGCCACGACTCCAGCACGCGGTCACGGAGGCGTTCGTCCTCCATCGACGGATCCAGCCCGTGCGCGGTGCGTCCCTGCCGGATCCGCCGCATCCGTGCGGCCCAAGGCCGTCCCTTCGAACGATCCGATCCGGCAGGCGCGCACCGTCGTTGACGCGGATGCTGGCCGCTGGCCGCCCCGGTCTGCGCTGGCCGTGACCGGGGTTGCTGGTGAGATGGGGAGATGACCGGGACCGCACGCGGAGGCGCGCCGACGAGCGGCGAGCCCGAGCAGCTCGCGCTGCTGCGCTCGACGGTGCGCGCCGCGCGGGCCCGCCGGCCCAAGCCCTCCCCGGAGCCGGCAGCCGACAGACCGGTGGCCCGCGTCCTCGTCGACGTCCCCCTGCCCCACCTCGACCGCCCGTTCGACTACCTCGTCCCGGCCGAGCACGCGGAGGCGGCCCAGCCCGGGGTTCGGGTCCGGGTGCGGTTCGCCGGGCAGTCGCTCACCGGGTACGTCGCCGAGCGCGCGCCCGCCAGCGACCACGCGGGCCGGCTGTCCTTCCTGAGCGGAGTCGTCTCCCCGGAGCCGGTCCTCTCGCCGGAGGTCGCCCGGCTGGCCCGCGAGGTCGCCGACCACTACGCCGGGACGGTCTCCGACGTGCTGCGCCTGGCCGTGCCGCCCCGCCACGCCAGAACCGAGGCGCGAGAGGCCGGGGCTGCCCCCGAGCCGCCGGCCCGCCCGCCGGCCGGCACGTGGGACCGCTACCCCCGCGGCGGTGCCCTGCTCGACGCCGTCCACGACGACGCCGCCCCGCGCGCCGTCTGGACCGCGCTGCCCGGCCCCACCTGGCCGGACGAGGTGGCCGTCCTCGTGCTGACTGCGCTCGCGGCGGGGCGCGGCGCGCTCGTCGTGCTGCCGGACCACCGCGACGTCGACCGGGTCGCTGCGGCCGTGACGGCCCGGGTGGGCGACGCGCACCACGTGGTCCTCAGCGCGGAGTCCGGGCCCGCGCAGCGCTACGGCCGCTGGCTGGCCGTGCGTCGGGGGGCCTGCCGGGCGGTGATCGGGACTCGGTCGGCGATGTTCGCACCGGTGCGGGAGCTCGGCCTCGTCGTGGTGTGGGACGACGGGGACGACCTGCACGCCGAGCCGCGCGCCCCCTACCCCCACGTCCGGACCGTCCTCGGTCTGCGGTCCCGCCTCGAGCAGGCGGCCTTCGTCGTGGGTGGGCTGTCGCGCACGGCCGAGGGCGCCGTCCTGATCCGCTCCGGCTGGGCCCAGGACGTGTCGGCTCCTCGGGAGACCGTCCGGCAGGTCGCGCCGTCGGTCCGCGCGGCCGACGACGGCACCGACGACCGCGACGCGGCCGGTCGGGCCGCGCGGCTGCCGTCCCTGGCCTGGCGCACCGCGGCGGAATCGCTCGAATCGGGCCCGGTCCTGGTGCAGGTGCCCCGGGCCGGTTATGTGCCGGGGCTGGCCTGCGCGACCTGCCGCGCGCCGGCCAGGTGCCCGGCCTGCGCAGGCCCGCTCGGGTCCCCGGGCGGGGGGTCGGCCCCCGTGTGCCGGTGGTGCGGCGTCCCGGCCGTGGGCTGGTCCTGCGCCGCCTGCGGTGGCGCGCGGCTGCGGGCGACCGCGGTCGGAGCCACCCGTACGGCGGAGGAGCTCGGCCGAGCCTTCCCCCGCACCACGGTGCGCTCCTCTGACGGCACAGCGGCGCTCTCGAGGGTCGGCCCCGAGCCGGCCCTCGTCGTGGCGACGCCCGGCGCGGAGCCGGTGGCCGACGGCGGTTACGCCGCCGCGCTGCTCCTCGACGGCTGGTCGCTGCTCGGGCGTCCCGACCTCCGGGCGGTCGAGGAGGCGCTGCGACGGTGGATGGGAGCGGCCGCTCTGGTCCGGCCGGGGCCCGACGGCGGCCGGGTCGTCGTGCTCGCCGACTCGGGGCACCCAGCGGTCCAGGCCCTCGTGCGCTGGGACCCGGCGACCCTGGCCGAGCGGGAGCTCGCGGAGCGGGCCGAGCTGCACCTTCCCCCGGCGACCAAGATGGTGTCCCTGACCGGCGACGCGGCCACGGTGCGGGGTTTCGTCGACGCGGCCGACCTGCCGGTCGGGGCCGAGCTGCTCGGGCCCGTCCCGGCCGGTGAGCAGGAGCGGCTGCTGGTCCGGGCGCCGAGGGCGCAGGCCCGGGCGGTCGTGGCGGCCCTGCGGGGGGCCGCCGGTGTGCGCAGCGCGCACAAGGACGCTGGCGCGGTGCGGCTCCAGGTCGACCCGCTGGAGATCGCATGAGCAGGCGGGAGGGTCCCGGCGGGCCGACCGCGGTCGTGTTCGACCTCGGTGGCGTGCTCATCCGCTGGGACCCGCGACACCTCTACCGGAGGCTGCTGCCGCCGGACGAGGTGGACCCGTTCCTCGACGAGGTCGGCTTCGCGGCCTGGAACCACGAGCAGGACGCCGGTGGCAGCTGGACGTCGGCGGTCGAGAAGCACTCCGCGCTGTTCCCGCACCGGCGGGACCTGTTGGCGGCCTACCCGGCGCGGTTCGCCGAGACGCTGGACGGTCCGATCGAGGGGACCGTCGAGATCCTGCGCGAGCTGCACGACCGGGGCACCCGGCTGCTGGCGCTCACCAACTGGTCCGCGGAGACCTTCCCGCATGCCGAGGAGACCTTCGACTTCCTCCGGTGGTTCGAGGGCGTCGTGGTCTCCGGCGTGGAGGGTGTGGCCAAGCCGGACCCTGCGCTCTTCCGGCTGGTGCTGGACCGATATCGCCTCGACCCGGCCGCCACCGTGTTCGTCGACGACTCGCCGGCCAACGTCGATGCTGCCGCAGCGCTCGGGCTGCGGGCCCTGCTCTTCCACGACCCCGAGACGCTGCGCCGCGACCTCAGCCGGCTCGGTCTCCTCGACGGCGCCTGATCAGGCTGACGCCGTCGCGCACGGTCAGCATCACGACCTCGACCCGCTCGTCGGCGACGACATGGTCGTTGAACGCCCGGATCGCCCGGGTGTTCTCGTCGTCGACCTCGGGGTCGAGCAGCCGCCCGCTCCACAGCACGTTGTCGGCGACGATCACCCCGTCCTGCGCCAGCTTGGGCAGGACCGCCTCGTAGTAGTCCAGGTAGCTGGGCTTGTCGGCGTCGATGAACACCAGGTCGAAGGGGCCGTCCAGGGTCGCCACCGTCTCGATAGCCGGCCCGACCCGGATCTCGATCCGGTCGGCGAACGGGCTGGCCCCGATGTGCTTGCGGGCTATCTCGACGTGCTCCTCGCTGATGTCGCAGGTGATGATGCGCCCGCCGGGCGGCAGCGCCTCGGCCATCGAGAGCGCGCTGTAGCCGGTGAACGTCCCGATCTCCAGAACGTTGCGCGGCTGCTTCATGGCCACCAGTGCTCTGAGGAACCGCCCCTCCAGCGTCCCGACCATCATGCCGGGCGCACTGGTGCGGGCCCGGGTGTCCTCGGCCAGGGTGGCGAACCACGCCGGCTCCGGCGTGGTGTGCTCGACGGCGTACTCCTCGACCCGCGGGTCGGCGATGTCGATGTCAGGCACGGCCATCCTTCGTCGTCAGCGGTGCGAGGGCACTCGAACGTCTACCCACACGGCCCGGTGGTCCGAGCTCGGGAACGGGAACACGCCGGTCAGCCTGAACAAGGGGTCAGCTGTCACCGGCCAGAACACAGCGGAGTCCCGGATCCGCAGGGCCTTGGACGGCAGGACGTAGTCAGCGCGCAGGTTGCCCGGAGCACTGTCCGCGAAGTCGGCCGTGTCGAACCGCGGGTCCGACCGGTGCGTCAGGTTGGCCCCGCCCTGCAACGCGGTCGCCTCGACGGCTCCCGCGCTGTCCGGTGTGGTCGACGTGTTGACCCGCGGGTTGTCCAGCAGCTGCTGGATCGAGCCGGGGATGCTGTCCCCGTCGAGGGGATCGGAGTTCTGGTCGCCCGCGATGACGAACTGCGCTCCGGCCGGCAGGCCGCCGAACCGACCGGCGTCGTCGTAGATGTAGTCGGCGGCGCCTGGCCTGACGTAGTCGGCCCAGAGCCGGATCTCATCGAAGTTGCGCGTGCCGTTGCGGTCCTCTGGGCCGTCGAAGACCGGAGGGGTCGGATGGCTGACCAGGAAGTGCACGGTCTTCCCGCCGATCTGTATCGGAAGATCCCAGTGGCTCTTCGACGACAGCCGGAACACCTCCAGCTCGGCGGGGGAGTACCAGTCTTCGGCGGCCGGGGTCGCCGGGTCGTCCGGGAGCATGGCTCCCGGCATGTCCTTCCAGAGGAACTTCTGGAACGTCCGGATGCCGCCGAAGTCGATCGGGTACTTCGAGTAGACGGCCATGCCGAACTGGCCGGGGAAGAAGCCGAACCCGTACGCGTCGTCCGGGCCGCCGATGACCCCGTTGTTGTTCAGGTCGAACCCGGAGGGGATGCCGGTGTTGGACTCCGCCGTGAAGCGGTGCGGGTACTCGATGGCGGCGGCACCGTTGTGCGGCACGGACAGGTAGTTGTCCTGGAAGAGCCGCAGGGCGGTGTCCGTGTTGTCGTAGTCGAACTCGTTGATGAGCAGAACGTCCGGACGCATTCGCTGGATGATCTCGGCCACGGTCGCCGCCTGGGCGTTTCCGGGCGTCGACAGGTCGCTGATCAGCTGGCCGGTGAAGTTCCGGTTCAGCGAGGCGTTGAACGTGGCGAAACGGACCGTCGGCTTCTCCTCGGCGGCGACGGCGGGCGGCGTGATCAGGGCTGCGGCGGTGGCCGCGGCGGCGAGAGTCGAGCAGGCCAGCAACGCGCGGCGGGTGCGGGTCATGGGGTCCTCCCGGTTCCGGTTCCGGCCCATCTGACCGCATCCAGGCATCGGGGCGGAAGAGGGGGCAGCACACTTCGTAGACTGGACACCTGCCCGTCACCCGTACCGCGAGGAGTCTCTGTGCCTGTCCAGCCCATCAGGCTCTTCGGCGACCCGGTCCTGCGCACGCGGGCCGAGCCGGTCGTCGACTTCGACAAGGAGCTCCGGACGCTGGTCAAGGACCTGCAGGAGACGATGCTCGACGCACCGGGTGTCGGGCTGGCGGCCCCTCAGATCGGCGTGGGCCTGCGCGTCTTCGCCTACCACGTCGACGACACCCTGGGGTACCTGGTCAACCCGGTCCTGGACCTGTCCGAGGAGGAGTTCGAGGACGACGAGGGCTGCCTGTCGTTCCCCGGGCTCGCCTACCCGACGAAGCGCGCCTGGAGCGTGGTGGCCAAGGGCCAGGACATGCACGGCGAGCCGGTCACGATCGAGGGCACCGAGCTGCTGTCCCGCTGCGTCCAGCACGAGACCGACCACCTCGACGGCATCCTGTTCATCGACCGGCTCGACCGGGCTCAGCGAAAGCTCGCGCTCAAGGCGATCCGCGAGGCCGAGTGGGCCGGCGAGACAGCTCCGCCGGTCAAGCTGTCGCCGCACGCCATGCACGGCCGGGCGCTCTAGGCGCCTGGCCGACTCCATGCGACTGGTCTTCGCCGGCACCCCTGAGGTCGCCGTCCCGTCCCTGGACGCGCTGCTCGGCTCCGATCATGACGTGGTTGCGGTGCTGACCCGTCCGGACGCGCCGGCGGGCCGGGGTCGGCGGTCCGTCGCCTCGCCGGTCGCCGAGCGGGCCACCGCGGCAGGGGTCGAGGTACTGAAGGCTCGACGGCTCGCCGATCCGGGCGTGACGGAGCGACTGCGCGAGCTCGCCCCCGACTGCGCGCCGATCGTCGCGTACGGCGCTCTCGTCCCCGCTGACGCGCTGGCGATCCCGCGGCACGGCTGGATCAACCTGCACTTCTCGCTGCTGCCCGCCTGGCGCGGGGCCGCGCCGGTGCAGCACGCCGTC
>DASVED010000176.1:0-5969 GCA_036380775.1 Actinomycetes bacterium | reverse complement strand
GCCGGGCCCGGGCTGCCACCCTGCTGATGCTGGCTCTGCCCGGCTCCGCCTACGTCTACCAGGGCGAGGAGCTCGGTCTGCCCGAGGTCGTCGACCTGCCCGAGGACGTCCTGGCCGACCCGATCTGGGAGCGCTCGGGCCACACCGTGCGCGGCCGCGACGGCGCCCGGGTGCCGATCCCGTGGGAGCGTGGCGGACCGTCGCTCGGCTTCGGCACCGACGAGCCGTGGCTGCCACAGCCCGCGACGTGGGCCGAGCTGTCCGTCGAGGCACAGGAGGGGGTCGAGGGGTCCACGCTCGAGACCTACCGCAGCGCGCTGCTCCTGCGGCGCCGGCTCCTGCGCACCCCCGGCATGGAGTGGCTCGACTCGCCACCCGACTCGCTGATGTTCCGCCGCGACGCGATCGGCGGGGGCAGTGTCGTCTGCGCGGTCAACCTCGGACCCGAGGCGGTCGCCGTCCCCGCGTACGACGAGATCCTGCTCAGCAGCGACCCGCTCGACGGCGACGTGCTCCCGCCGGACACGGCGGCATGGCTCCGGGTGACGTGACTCAGGGTCGGACCCTGAACTGTCCCTGAACTCCTGGAAATGACCATGACGGCTGTCGCTGGTCTCCCCTAGCGTCGTCCCCGCCCTTCTCACGTCCTCCCGGGAGTCCTGATGGTCCGTCTGGCCGAGTTCGTCCTGCGTCACCGCAAGCTGGTGATGCTGTTCTGGCTGGTCATGTTCGGCGTGGGTGTCGTCGCGGCCGGCCGGACGTCGGAGCGGCTCACCATCGACTTCTCGCTGCCTGGACAGCCGGGTTACGAGACCGAGAAGCAGATCCTCGACATCTACCACAACGGCGGCTCCAACCCGCCGACCATCGCGGTGGCCACCGTGCCGGAGGGCAGCACCGTCGACGACGAGATCGACTCGGTGACGGCCGTGCTCGACGAGGTGCAGCAGGCTCTGCCGGGCACCCGGATCCTGAGCTACGCAGACGGCCAGGACCCGATCTTCGTCACCGACGACGGGAGGACGACCTACGCACTGGTCTACCCGGAGCCGTTCGAGAGCTTCACCGACGTGGGCCCGGACGTCGCGATGCGCCCCATCCTGGAGGAAGCGTCCGCGGAGTCCGACGTCGAATGGGGCATCACCGGCTACAACCTGCTGGCCCAGGGCACCGACGACCCGGAGGCCCCGAGCCTGCTGGTCGACACCATCCTCGGAGGCCTCGGTGCCCTGGCGGTGCTGCTCTTCCTCTTCGCGTCGTTCCTGGCTCTGGTGCCGCTGCTCATCGCCGCGGTGTCCATCCTCACGACGTTCACGATCGTGCTGCTCGGCACCTACGTCACCGACATCAGCTTCGTCGTCCAGTTCCTCATCGCCCTTGTCGGCCTGGGCGTCGCCGTCGACTACTCGCTGCTCGTGGTCAACCGCTGGCGTGAGGAGCGGGCGCACGGCCGCGACAACCACGAGGCCGTCGTGGTCGCGATGCAGTACGCAGGGCATGCGGTCGTCGCGAGCGCCGGCACGGTGGCGATCAGCCTCTGTGCCCTGCTCGTCATCCCCGTCCCGCTGCTGCGCAGCATGGGCGTCGGCGGGATGCTGATCCCGCTGGTCAGCACCTTCGTGATCCTGACCCTGCTGCCGGCGCTGCTCGGCGGCATCGGGCCTCGCGTCGACTGGCCGAGGATCCGCCACGAGGGCCGGCAGTCCCCGGGCTGGACCGCGTGGGCCCGCCTGATCGTGCGGTGGCGCTGGATGGCTGCGGCCATCGCGCTCGCCCTGCTCGCCGCGCTCGTGGTCCCGGTGTTCGGCATCAAGATCGGCCAGGCCCAGACCTCGTCGCTCGCGAGCGGCGGGCCGGCGCACGACGCGCTGCAGGTGCTCCACGACGGCGGGGTGCCGTCCGGCGTCGTGTCGCCGCTCGAGGTGCTCGTCCGCGGCGACGACCCGGCCGGCTCGGCCCAGCAGGTCGTCGACCGCGCGGCGTCGGTCGACGGCGTGTCCGCTGCCATCGCCCCGGACGACCCCACGTGGCGGGTCGACGACACCGCCATGGTCGCTGTCATCCCCGCCGAGGAGGCCGTCGACTCCACCAAGGCCGAGGTGGTGGAGCGGGTCGACGACGCCGTCTCCGACGTCCCTGGCGTCGTGGGCATCGCGGGCGTGGGCGCGACCGTGCTCGACTACATCAACGCCGTCTACAAGAACTTCCCCTACACGCTGGGGCTGATCGCGCTCGTCACCTTCATCCTGCTGGTGCGCACCTTCCGGTCGATCCTTCTGCCGGTCAAGGCGGTGCTGCTGAACATCGTCTCGGTCGCCGCGACGTTCGGCGCGACCGTCCTGTTCTGGCAGGACGGGCACGGCTCGCAGCAGATCTTCGACATCGAGCCGACGGGTGCGGTCACCTTCTGGCTACCCGTGCTGATCTTCGCGTTCCTGTTCGGGCTGTCCATGGACTACGAGGTCTTCATCCTCGCCAGGATGCGAGAGGAGTACGACAAGAGCGGCGACACCGACGACGCGGTCGTGGTCGGCCTCGCCCGGACCGGCCGGCTGGTGACCGGCGCCGCGATGATCCTTTTCCTGTCCTTCCTGGCCCTGTCCTCGTCACCGGGCACCGACATCAAGGTGTTCGCGACCGCGCTGGGCATCGGCATCCTGCTGGACGCGACGATCGTGCGCGCCCTGCTGGTGCCTGCGCTGGTCTCCCTGTTCGGCCGGTGGAACTGGTGGCTGCCGCACTGGGCGGCCCGGCCACTGCGGGTCCAGCCGCATGCAGCCATCCCCGAGCCGCGTCGGCCCGAACGCGATCTCGAGCCGGTGGCCAGCCGGGACTGACGCCGAGAGCGGCAGCTCGAGGAGAGGTCGGTCAGGATGCCGGCGCGTAGCGCAGGTGCAGCACGCCACTGGCCAATGCCTCGGAGTGGAGCAGCCGCAACGGGTGGGTAGCGGTGTCCTCGAACAGCCGCTGGCCGGACCCGACTGCGATCGGGTGCACCAGCAGAGCAAGCTCGTCGAGCAGGCCGTTTGCCAGCAGCCAGCGGACGGTTGTGGCGCTGCCCGACATGCCGATGTCGCCGTCCGTGCTGTCCTTGGCGGACTGGA
This sequence comes from Actinomycetes bacterium, assembly GCA_036380775.1. Taxonomy (GTDB): domain Bacteria; phylum Actinomycetota; class Actinomycetes; order JACCUZ01; family JACCUZ01; genus DASVED01. The sequence goes on along the minus strand of DASVED010000176.1, from coordinate 2,865 downwards.
CCTGTGCCGCGACGTCCTCGGAGAGGACCGTGGTGTTCTGCCACGCCGGGTCGGTGAGCGTCGTGGACAGCACGTACTTGGGGATGGTGTTGATGAACTCCGAGAACGGAACGTCGGGCCCCTGTGCCGGCCAGTACGAGGACCACTCGTCGTACAGCCTGCGCCCCATCAGCATCCCGGAGGTGGACGCCATGCCCTGTCCCACGATCGCGCCCATCGCCTCGTCGAAGTACGGGAAGTGCCACTTGTCGGGTGACTCCACGACACCGTCGAGGGAGATGAAGAAGTTCGACACAAGCCTGCCCATGACACAGCTCCTCGGATGCGGTGGTCCTGTCAGCAACCTAGACCGTGCGGGTCAACGGAAGTCATCGGTGGAGCGCATGAGCCCGGCCGCCGTTGCCAGGACGGCAGCAGCCAGCAGCCAGCCGGCGACGATGTCGCTCGGGTAGTGCCGGCCGAGCGCAAGCTGGGCGGTCGCGACGACGATCAGCGTTACGGCCCCGAGCGCGAGCGAGACGATGCGATGTGTCCCTCGCCAGCTCGCGACGATGAGGACCGCCGCGCCGACGACCACCGCGCTGTTCGCCGCGTGCCCGCTCGGGAACGAGTGCTCGCTGAGGTGACCCGGTAGCTCCGTGACGTCCGGACGGGGGCGCGCCAGCAGTGCCTTCAGCGCCGGGTTCACCAGCCACACCACGGCGCACGAACCCAGTGCTGCGAGAGCCGTCTTCCACCGTCCGAGCGTCACCAGGCCGAGGGCGCCGACCATGGACACCACCACGAGCGGCAGCAGGTCGCTCGCCGCGGCCACCCCGGCCCAGACGTCTTGCCACGGGCTGTCCCCGACGACCAGTCGGCGGACGAGCCCGGCCTCGCCGGGCAGCGGGTCGCGCACCGACACCGCCAGCGCGAGCGCACCCAGGGCCAGGACGGCACTCGCCGGCCCGGCGGCCCACCGCCAGACCCGCAGGTCAGCCGGTCGGTTCACCCGTGTCCAGGTACTGCTCCAGGAAAGCCCGCTCCTCCGCGCTCACCCGGCGCGGACGCTCCTTCTCCAGGTCGTACGGGACCAGGACCGAGCCTGCGCGGGCGAAGACGGTCGTCTCGTCGTGCACCTCGTAGCGGATCTCGAAGGACGCACCCTTGATGTAGCCGACCCACATCTCGATGTCCACACCGCGGGGGTGGTAGACGAGCGGTCGCTTGTAGTCGATCTCGTGGTGGGCCACCAGCACGCCCTCGGACAGCGCCTTGCCGCCGTACTCCGACCCGAGGGAGAACAGCATGTCCACCCGCGCCTCCTCGAGATAGGTGAGGTAGACGACGTTGTTGACGTGGCCGTAGGCGTCCATGTCGGACCACCGCATGGAGCAGCGGTAGCGGTGTCGCACGCGCGTGGTCAGCCGCGGGTGAGCTTGCGGTAGGTGGCCCGGTGAGGACGGGTCGCGTCCGGCCCGAGGCGCTCGACCTTGTTCTTCTCGTACGCCTCGAAGTTGCCCTCGAACCAGAACCAGCTGGAGTCGCCCTCGTACGCGAGGATGTGCGTCGCCACCCGGTCGAGGAACCACCGGTCGTGGCTCACGACCACGGCACAGCCGGGGAACTCCAGCAGCGCGTTCTCGAGCGAGGACAGCGTCTCGACGTCGAGGTCGTTGGTCGGCTCGTCGAGCAGCAGCAGGTTGCCGCCGATCTTGAGCGTCAGCGCCAGGTTGAGCCGGTTGCGCTCGCCACCCGACAGGACGCCGGCCGGCTTCTGCTGGTCCGGACCCTTGAAGCCGAACGCGGAGACGTAGGCGCGAGAAGGCATCTCGACGTTCCCGACCTTGATGTGGTCGAGACCGTCCGACACGACCTCCCACAGCGACTTCTTGGCGTCGATGCCGCCGCGGCTCTGGTCGACGTAGGCGATCTTGACGGTCTCGCCGACCTTGATGGCGCCGTCGTCCGGCTCCTCCTCGCCGATGATCATCTTGAAGAGCGTGGTCTTGCCGGCGCCGTTGGGACCGATGACACCGACGATCCCGTTGCGCGGCAACGAGAACGAGAGGTTCTCGATGAGGAGCCGGTCGCCGAAGCCCTTGGTCAGCTTGTCGGTCTCGACGACGACGCTGCCCAAGCGGGGTCCCGGCGGGATCTGGATCTCCTCGAAGTCCAGCTTGCGGGTCTTCTCCGCCTCGGCGGCCATCTCCTCGTACCGCTCGAGGCGGGCCTTGCTCTTGGTCTGGCGGGCCTTCGCGTTGGACCGCACCCAGTCCAGCTCGTCCTTGAGCCGCTTGGCGCGCTTGGCGTCCTTCTGTCCCTCGACCTTGAGCCGGGACTGCTTGGTCTCGAGGTACGTCGAGTAGTTGCCCTCGTAGGGGTAGGCTCGCCCGCGGTCGAGCTCGAGGATCCACTGGGCCACGTTGTCGAGGAAGTAGCGGTCGTGGGTCACGGCGACGACGGTGCCGGCGTACTTCTCCAGGTGGCTCTCCAGCCACTGCACGCTCTCGGCGTCGAGGTGGTTGGTGGGCTCGTCCAGCAGCAGCAGGTCGGGCTGGCTGAGCAGCAGCTTGCACAGCGCTACGCGACGGCGCTCGCCACCGGAGAGGATGGACACGTCGGCGTCCGGCGGCGGGCAGCGCAGCGCGTCCATCGCCTGCTCGAGCTGGGAGTCGAGGTCCCACGCGTCGGCGTGGTCGATCTCCTCCTGCAGCTTGCCCATCTCCGTCATCAGCTCGTCGCTGTAATCGGTGGCCATCTGCTCGGCGATCGCGTTGAAGCGGTCCACCTTGCCCTTGATCTCGGCCATGCCCTCCTCGACGTTGCCCAGCACGTCCTTGCTCTCGTCGAGCTGGGGCTCCTGCTCGAGGATGCCGACGGTGT
>DASVED010000175.1:0-13684 GCA_036380775.1 Actinomycetes bacterium | reverse complement strand
CCTCGGACCGGCTGGAGATCCGCCGCCGGCTCGGGTACCTCCCCCAGGAGCCGGGTTTCCACCGCGGGTTCACGGTCTTCGAGTTCGTGGACTACGTGGCGATCCTGAAGGAGATGACGGACCGCCGCGCCCGGCACGACGAGGTGCGCCGGGTCGTGGACCTGGTCGGGCTCTCCGACGTGTCCGGCCGCAAGATTCGCGCGCTCTCGGGCGGCATGCGGCGCCGAGTCGGGGTCGCGCAGGCGATCCTCGGGGACCCGGAGCTCGTGGTGCTCGACGAGCCGACTGCCGGGCTGGACCCGGAGCAGCGGCTGCGGTTCCGCGACCTGGTGTCCCGCATCGGCGAGGGGCGCTCGGTCCTCCTCTCGACCCACCAGACCGAGGACGTCGCGGCACTGTGCCCGCACGTAGTGGTCGTCGACGCCGGCCGCACCGTCTTCGACGGCACGCCCGCCGCGCTCACCGCCACGGCGGAGGGCATGGTCTGGTGCTCGGCCGAGCGCTCTCCCGGTGCCCGCCTCGCCTGGCGCACGGCGGACGGGGACGTGCGCAACATCGGTGATGCGGCACCCGCGGGAACCCGACTCGTCCGGCCGACCCTGGAGGACGCGTACCTGCTCCTCGTCGGTGACCGAGCCGCAGGGCCGGTGGCGGCATGACCGAACTGCTGGTGTCCGGCGTGAGCGCCGCCGAGCACGCGGCCCCGGGCGGACACTCGGCCCGCGTGGTCGGTGAGCTGGCACGGCTCCAGGGCAAACGGATGGTGCGTCATCCGGTCGTGCTCGTCGGGCTCGCCTGGGTCGTCGTAGCGATGGGCTTCGGGTCCCCCGGCACGCCGTACGAGGAGTACTCCGGCGTCACCGGCCTCGTCGCGTTCTTCATCGGTCCGCTCGCGTTCTTCGCGGCGAACCTGGTCGCCAGCTCGGAGCGCCGGTCGGGGGCCGACGACTGGACGGGCGCCCTGTCCATGCCGGAGCGGGACCGGACGCTGGCGCTGCTCGTCGCCGCGCTGGCTCCGGCCGGACTGGCGGCGGTGCTCAACCTGGTCCTGTACGCCGTCATCGCCGTGGACGGGGTGGCCATGCCCATCGCCTGGACGCACGTCGCGAGCGTCCCGCTGACGGTCCTCGGTGGCGCTGTGCTGGGTGTCGCGGTCGCCCGGCTGCTGCCGTGGCCGGGCATGGCTCTGCTGGTCATGGTCGGCCTGGTCTCCTTCAACATGTGGGTGGCCACCGTCGAGGACTACCTGGGCTTCTACGTCGACTTCGCCCGGTGGGAAGGCGGCGAGGAGATCCCGCTGATGGAGCCCGGCAACGGATCCCTGCACCTGGTCTACCTGGGGGCGCTCGTCGCACTGGCGGCGTGCGGTGCGCTGCTGCGAGACGTCCGGCGGCCCATCATCCCCCTCGTCCTCGGCGGCGGTTTCGGCACGCTCGTCCTCGTCGCCGGCACCCTGCAGCTGTCGACGTGATGGGGACCCGCAGGACGCAGGTGCGAGCGCTGGTGCCGTTCCTGGTGCGCGCCGTGCACTGGCAGCCGGTGCCGGTGGCCGGCGTGCTCTCGGCCGTCCTGCTGTGGTGGCAGCACGACGCGGTGACGAGCCCGGGCCCCGCCGTCTGGGTCCTCCGCGCGGTCGCGCTTCTGTTGGCGGCGGCCGTGCCGTTCGGGCTGGACGACCGGACCAGAGTCACGCTGGCGGCGGTGCCGGCACCACTGTGGTGGCGGGTCGTCCTGCGGGTCGTGGCGGTCGTGGTTCCGGCCGGGCTGGCCTGGACCGCGGCGCTCGCGTGGGTCGCCGGTCGCGTCGAGGGGTCGTTGCCGGCGACCGCCCTGAGCCTTGAGGCGGGGGCGTTGCTTGTGACGCTGCTGGCCACCGCCGCCGCGCTGGCGCGCTGGCGCGGGGTGACCGATCCAGGGACGGCCACAGCTCCGCTGGTCGTCGCACTCGCGCTGCTCCTGCCCGCGCTGCCCGAGTCGGTCACCATGATGGGGCTCCCGGGGCCCGGGTGGGACGCGGCGCACCAACGGTGGGCCGTTCTGCTCGGGCTGGCCGCTGCCGTTCTCGCGATGTCGCTGGTCGACCCCGGGCGACGCGGCGCCTGGGTAGCCTCGAGGTCATGGGCCTCGCCTTCGCGCTGACGCTGCCCGGCCTGGTGGTGCTGCTCGTGATCGTGGCGTTCGTGGATCAAGCACTGCTGCGGTTGCGCGGTTGCGGCATCGTCGCGTGGCGCCGGGATGCGCCGGTGTCCTCGACCGGCTTCGACCTCCTGCACGCTGCGCTGTCACCAGGCAAGCAGCACGAGCTCGACCAGCGCAGCGCCGAGGAGCTGGTCCGCGACGACGAGGACGACGGCGCGCCGCCGCACAGCAGGATCGACTTCGCTGCTGGTGTGGCCCGACTGCACCTCACGGAGCGCGTGCGAGGCTAGGCCCATGAAGGTGCACCTCATCCAGCTGGCCTACACCGACGACGAGTCGCTCGCCGAGCGCACCAGCCGGGTCGCGGGGCTGGTCCGTGCTCAGCGAGGCGCCGACCTCGTCGTCCTCCCCGAGCTGTGGCCGCAAGGTGGGTTCTCTTACGAGCGGTGGGAGGCGGAGGCGCAGCCGCTGGGCGGCTCGGTCGTCGAGGCGCTGCGGGAGGCGGCTCGCGACATCGGGGCGACGGTCCACATGGGGTCATTCGTCGAGCGTGACGAGGCCGGCCAGCTGTTCAACACCTCGGTCCTCCTCGGACCCGACGGCGGGATCCTCACGTCGTACAGGAAGATCCACCTCTTCGGCTTCGGCGACGGCGAGCCCAAGCACCTGACGGCGGGCGACGGTCCCGTCGTGCACGGCAACCTCGGCCTGGCGACCTGCTACGACCTGCGCTTCCCCGAGCAGTTCCGGCTGCTGCTCGACCGGGGGGCGGAGGTCGTCCTGCTGGTCGCGGCATGGCCTGCCAAGCGCGTCTCGCACTGGCGGCTGCTGGCGCAGGCGCGCGCGGTGGAGAACCAGTCGTACGTCGTCGCCTGCAACACCGCGGGCACGCACGCCGGTGTGCCGATGGGTGCGCAGTCGATGGTCGTCGACCCCTGGGGCGTCGTCGTGGTGGAGGCCGCCGGGGACGGCGAGCAGGTGCTCTCGGTCGACCTCGACCTGGACCTCGTCGGCGCCACGCGGACCTCGTTCCCGGTCCTCGGTGACCGCCGGCTCTGACCGACGTCAGCGCAAGGGGGTCGTGGCGTCGACGAGGTCGAGGATGAACCGGGCCGCGAGGGCGCGTTCGCGCGCGATCCTGACCGCCTCGGGAGAAGGCGGGCCGTCGAGCAGCTCGAACGGGATGGCGGAGAGCCCGGAGAACTCGAGCATCAGCAGGGCGTGGGAGCGCCGCACGACCTCGACGGGCAGATCCAGCCCTTCGTCGGCCAGACCGCGCACGTAGTCGTCGACGCAGGCCGCTTCGAGGGCCGGGAGCTCGTCGGCGTCCCGCTCCCCGGTCTGGACCTCGCCGAGGAGGAGCTGGCTCAGGTCGAACCCGACCGGCCCCCGGCCCCAGAACCCGAAGTCGATGAGGACGAAGCCGTCCTCCTCGGCGCCGCGCCGGACGAGCAGGTTGCGGGTGCAGGCGTCGCCGTGGAACGTGGCGAGCGGCACCAGGTCCAGCTCGTCGAGCATGGCCGGCACCCGCGCGGCCGCCGTCCGCAGGTCGTCCCTCAGCCGGTTGTCGAACGCGGCGGTCATCACCGGGTGAGACCACAGGTCCTCGTCGTGCAGAGCGGGCAGCACCTGTTGGGTCAGTCGTCCCGCGGCATAGGTGCGCGGCACGTTGTCGATGTCACCGATCGCCGACAGCGGCGCCACGTCGGCGCTCGCAGCCAGACGGCCCATGAGGTATGCCGCGTGCGTGAAGCGCCGCGTGTCCCAGCGGACCGGCACTGCCTCGACGGCATCCAGCCAGATCGCCGCGCTCAGCTGGTCGAGCTCGACCACACCTCGGGCGGCAGGCATGGACAGGCCGGCCGGCAGGCGGTCCCCCAGGTCGCTGGCGTAGACGTCCGGCTCGCGGCGCCACGGCACCGAGGCGAGTGCGACCTCGCGGAGCTCCGTGGGCACGAACGCGAAGAAGGGCGACCGCTCCCAGGACTGCACCACCTTGACGAAGAACCGGAACGGCATCGCCATGTCGCCGCAGCGCGCCTTCCCGTGGACCCAGAAGCGGCCGGCAGTGGTCAGGGCCTCGAGGTCGTACGGCGCCACCTCCGCGATGGCGGACAGCAGCTCGACCGCTTCGACGCCGAGCTGCGCCGCAACCATCTCTGCGAGCACGTCGTCATCGACGTCCGCAGCCCCCAGCGCCGTCCGCTTCTCCACGGTCATTCCCCAAAAGGTAAGGTGTCTTTCCTGTCGTCAAGAAGGTAAGGTCCCTTTATGACCCGCGTCAACCCTCACGATCTGCCGCCCGTCCCCGAGTGGGTCGATCTGCACGCCGTGGCGCTGAGCGGCCGCTTGATCGAGGAGGTGCGGGCCACCTTCGCCGCGGAGGACTGGGGCGGCCTCCGGCAGTCGCACTTCCGGTTCCTGTCCTACGTCCCGCCGGGAGGGATCAGCGTCACGGAGCTCGCCGTGCTGCTCGGGATGACGAAGCAGGCGGCGGGACAGTTCGTGACCCAGATGGAGGGCACCGGCCACCTCGAGACCCGCACAGATCCCGGCGACCGACGGGTGCGCCTGGTCGCCAGGACGGCCCTGGGCGACCGTACGGTCAAGGCCGCGGTCGCCCGGATCCGACGGATCGAGCGGGCGTGGGCCCGCCGGGTCGGCGCCGAGCGCTACGAGCAGTTCCGCGAGGTGCTCACCGACATCGCCCTGCCCGGCGGGCGGGCCGGCTGACCGACGTCAGGCGGAAGCCGGACCGGTGCTCTCCCGGATCACCAGCTCGGTGGGCAGCACCACGTGGCGTACCCGCGGCGGCTTGCCCTGCTGGGCCAGCTCGATGGCCTCGGTCAGGGCGGCGGCCGCAGCCCGCCCCTTCTCGGCCACCGGCTGGCGCACGGTGGTGAGCTCAGGCCGCATCCGTCGGGCCAGCGGGCTGTCATCGAAGCCGACCACCGACAGGTCCTCGGGGACGCGAAGTCCGGCGTCCTCGGCCGCCCGGACGGCCCAATGGGCCATCACGTCGGCGAAGCAGAGGATCGCGGTGGGTCGGTCGTCGCGGTCCAGCAGCACGCGCGCCGCCTGGTAGGCCGCTTCCTCCCGGACGAGAGCCTCCCGGACGACCAGCGGCTCGATGCCTGCCGCGGTCAGGGCGTCGGTCCATCCGAGCATCCGCGCCCGCGCGACGTGGTGCTCGCTGGCGGTGTGCGCCGGGACCAGCACGCCATGCGGGCCGGCATGCTCGGCTGTGAGGATCCCGATCCTCCGGTGGCCCAGGTCGACGAGGTGCTGCGCGGCCGCCCTGGCGCCCCCACGGTCGTCGACGTTGACGCTCGGCGCGTCGGCCGGCGGTTCCTGGTCGACGAAGACCAGCGGCAGCCCGCGGCGGGACAGCCAGTCCACCGACGCCGAGTCGAGGTCGCAGGAGTAGACGAGCGCCCCGTCGATCGGGACGTCGCGAGCGGGGACGAGGTCGCCGTGGGCCGACGAGGACAGCAGGGTGAGGGCGAGGCCGGTCGGCGCCAGCTGCTCGGTGATCGCGCCGAGGAAGCCGGTCGCGACCTCGTCGGTGAACGCGTAGGTGAGCGAGTCGGTCATCAGCACGCCGACCGACCCGGCGGTGCCCCGGGCGAGTGCCCGGGCTGCCGGGTCGGGACCGGCGTACCCCAGCTCCTGGGCAGTGGCCAGGATCCTCGCCCGCAGGTGGGTGGAGAGCTGGTCGGGGCGGGAGAACGCGTTGGACACCGTCATCCGGCTGACGCCGACCTTGTCGGCGACCGTCTGCAGCGTCACCCGCCCCATGCGTCCACCCTTCTCGTTGTCGACAACCCTAGGCACACGCGCGGGGCCGGCATCGGTCAGGCGGGCGCGACCCGGGCCGCGGCGCGGTGCAGCGCCGCGGCGGTCAGGTGGCGGGTTCGACGCAGGCGCGGCGCGTTCGCCACCTCGTGGGGGACGACGGGAGCGTCCGGGCGGGCGCTGTGCGCCTCGCTCACGGTGAGTCGCTGGCCGACGACGATGGTTCCGATGGGGAGGGTCATGACAGGTCCTTTCCGGGCTGGTGAGGTCTTCTGTACCGCTACAGTAGCCGGATCTACTGTACCGGTCAAGACTGCACGACAAGATTCTTTCGCCGACGACCCGCCGACGCTGCAGATGCCCGGCTCGCGGGGCTGCGGTCAGTGCGCCGCGAGGAACGCGAGCACCCGCTGCTGCATGAGCCCGGCCGCGTCCTCGTCGTACGCCGGCAACGAGCTGTCGGCGAAGAGGTGCTGATCACCGGGGTAGAGGAACAGCTCCGCATCGTCGGCCTCGGCGACGATCGCGCGGGCCGCCTCGATGTCGCCTTCGCCGACGAAGAACGGGTCCGCGTCCATGGCGTGCACCTGGACAGGGACGCCGCCGGGCCAGGAGCCGCCGAACTCCGAGACGGGGAGGGCGGAGTAGAAGAGCAGCGCGCCGCGGGCGCCCGCCCGGGTCTGGGCCAATGCCTGTGCAGGCATCACCCCGAGCGAGAAGCCGGCGTAGACCAGCTCGGCGGGCAGGGGTTCCGCCGCCTTGACTCCGCGCTCGAACACCTCACCGAACCCGATCTCCTTGGCGTAGCCGAGACCCTCGTCCAAGGTCTCGAAGGTGCGCCCGCCGTACAGATCCGGGGTGTGCACGGTGTGCCCGGCGCCGCGGAGCTCGTCGGCGAAGGCGAGCACGCCGGTGGTCAGTCCCTGCGCGTGGTGGAACAGCAGAACCTCAGCCATCTCGGACTCCCGTGTCGGTGTGAGGGACAGATGATCCATGACACCAGGACGGTCCGACAGCGCACGTGGCAGGCAGAATGTGACGGGTGACCAGTTCACGCGCCAGCAGGCGACCGCGGGTTCGTGCTCCGGAGCTCCAAGGCCGCGCCTGGCTCAACACGGGCGGCAAGGACCTGAGCCTCGCAGACCTCCGAGGTCGCATCGTCCTCCTGGACTTCTGGACGTTCTGCTGCATCAACTGCCTGCACGTCCTCGACGAGCTGCGGCCGCTCGAGGAGAAGTACGACGACGTCCTCGTCACCGTCGGTGTCCACTCGCCGAAGTTCGCCCACGAGGCCGACCCGGCCGCTCTCGCGGCGGCCGTCGAGCGGTACGAGGTGCACCACCCGGTCCTCGACGACCCGGAGCTCGTCACCTGGTCCGCGTACACGGCGCGGGCCTGGCCGACGCTGGTCGTGGTGGACCCCGAGGGGTACGTCGTGTCGCAGCTGTCCGGGGAGGGGCACGCGCATGCCCTGGACCGACTCGTCGGTGACCTGGTCGAGGAGCACGCCGCGAAGGGCACCCTGCACCGCGGTGACGGCCCGTACGTCCCTCCGCCGGCGCGCTCGACGGAGCTGCGCTTCCCGGGGAAGGTTGTCCGGCTCACCGGCGGGACACTGCTGGTGTCGGACACCGGGCACCACTCGATTGCCGAGCTGGCTAGCGACGGCGAGACCGTGCTTCGCCGCATCGGCTCGGACGCGCGGGGCCTGGTGGACGGTGCTGCGGGGACGGCGCGGTTCCGCGAGCCGCAGGGGCTGGTTTTGCTGCCGACCGAGGTCGCTGCGACCGTCGGCTACGACGTCGTAGTCGCCGACACTGCCAACCACGCGCTGCGCGGCGTCAGTCTCGAGTCCGGCGATGTCACCACAGTCGCCGGCACCGGTCGGCAACGAATGCAGGGTGCTGCGGTCAGCGCCGACCTGTCGTCGCCGTGGGATCTCGCCTGGTCGGTCGACGAGGGCGCGGTCATCGTCGCGATGGCCGGAATCCACCAGCTGTGGCGCTTCGACCCCAGGGCTGGCTCCATCGACGTGTGGGCGGGCACATCGAACGAAGGGCTCGTGGACGGACCCCTCCGGGAATCGTGGTTCGCGCAGACCTCGGGCCTCGCCGCCGACGGCCCGCGCCTGTGGCTCGCCGACTCCGAGACATCGTCGCTGCGCTTCGTCGAGAACGGCACGGTCGCCACCGCGGTGGGCGCAGGGCTGTTCGACTTCGGGCACGTCGACGGTCCGGCGGACACGGCGCTGCTGCAGCACCCGCTGGGTGTGACCGTCCTGCCGGACGGCTCGGTGGCGGTGTCCGACACGTACAACGGCGCGGTGCGGCGCTACGACCCGGCGAGCAACGCCCTCACGACCCTGCTCACCGGCCTGGCCGAGCCGAGCGACGCGGTCGTCGACGGTGAGCACCTGGTGGTCGTCGAGTCGGGCGCGCACCGGCTGACCCGGCTCCGGCTGCCGACCGAGGCGCTGGTCGTCGACGGGGTCGCGCAGCGCACCCACCGTCCGGTCACCGAGCTCAGCCCGGGTCAGGTCGACCTCGAGGTGCTGTTCGCACCTCCAGCGGGCCAGAAGCTGGACGACCGCTACGGGCCTGCCACGCGGTTGGCCGTGACGGCGACGCCACCGGGGCTGCTCAAGGAGGGCCACGGCACCGGGCCGGAGCTCACCCGCCGGCTGACGCTGGACGCGCACGTCCGTGACGGAGTGCTGCACGTCGCGGCGATGGCGGCCTCCTGCGACAAGCCCGGCGACGGCGGGCCGGACTTCCCGGCGTGCCATGTGCACCAGCAGGACTGGGGGGTGCCGGTGCGGCTGGTCGACGGCGCGCCGACGACCCTCATGCTGCACCTCGCCGGCTGAGCCGCTGGCCGCGCCGCGGCGCCGGGTCCGTGCCACGCTGGGCGCCATGTACGAGACGAGCGACGAGCTCGCCTGGTTGGACGAGCTCCTGACCACGTCATTGCGCGGCGCGGGCGAGCACCTGCGCAGCATCGTGACAGAGGGGGAGCGGACCCTCGACGCGGCACAGACGGCGGCCGTGCTGACCGGCATGCGCACCCTGGCGGTGTCCACCGTCACCGCCGCCGGCGAACCGCGCGTCAGCGGCGAGGACGGGCACTTCCTGCACGCGCGGTGGGTCTTCACCACGTCGGGCACGGCCGTGAAGGCTCGGCACCTGCGGGCCCGCCCCGCCGTGTCGGTCGCGCACATCGTCGGCGACGACCTGGGCATCTTCTGCCACGGGCGGGCGGAGTTCCTCGCCCCCGACCACCCGGACTTCCCGCCGATCGAGGACCACCTGGTCGCGCACTACGGGTCGAGCCCGCGCAGCTGGGGGCCGGAGATCGTCTACCTGCGGGTGCAGCCGCACTGGATGGTGTCGTACGCCTTCGCGAAGGACCGGCTGATCGCCGGGTCCGACTGACTGCCGCCGTCAGCGGTCACGGACCGTCGGCAGCCGACGAGTCTGCCCGGCATAGCCAGGCCGGTGCACGTCCTGCTCGTACCACTCGTCGCTGCGGTCGGCGTAGGCGGCGGCGCGGCGATCTGCCCGTCTCGGCCCGCCGGGCCGGTGCAGCACGACCTGCATCACGAGGAGAAGGACGCCGGACCAGATCAGGATCAGGCCGAGGTCCAGGACGTCGACGTAGCGCTCGACCTCCGCGGGCCACTGGACGCCGAACGCGGTGACGCCACCGAGGGCATCAGCACCACGGCCGTGCCGATCGAGCCCCGGCCGACAGGGGAGCGTCGCGGGCGGGTCATGAGTCAGGTACCTCCGTACGGGCGACATGGCAAGGCCGGCGGTCCCCCAGGGGCCGCCGGCCTGCTGCCTGCTAGACGCGGTCGTCGTAGACCCGGCGCTCCTCGACCACGTCACCACGGGTGCCGCGGTTGCGCGGGCCCCAGATGAACGCGGTCATGATGAGCCCGATGACGCCGACGATCATGAGGATGTAGCCGACGACGTTGATGTCCACGCCCGAGACGTCGAAGTTCACGGCGAAGGCAAGGATCGCGCCGACGGCGATCAGAAAGATGCTGACCCCGATGCCCATAGGAACCTCCCGGTTGAGCTGGCGGGTCGACCGGGCGGGCCGGCCGGGTGCGGGACGGCGGGTGCCGACCTGCTGACAACGGGGGTCTACCCGTGGCTACCCGAAGGCAACCAGCCACCACCCGATCGGCTGACGGCACCGCGGTCAGGAACCCCACCGTAACGGGACATCCTGGGCAGGCGTCACCCGGGCCGTGCGCCCGGCAGCCGTCAGAAGGCCTCTTCCGGGACCTCCATCAGCGCGCCGTCGATGCCCTCGGCGACGGCCCGGTGAGCGGCGAGCAGCGGCAGCGCCTGCTGGGCGAAGAACCTGGCGGCCGCGACCTTGCCCTGGTAGAACGCCTTGTCGCGCCCCTGGGCGCCCGAGTCGAGCGCGGCCTGAGCGATCACGGCCTGGCGCAGCAGCAGCCAGGCCGTGACCAGGTCGCCGCAGGCGAGCAGCAGCCGCGTCGTGTTCTGGCCGACCTTGTAGACGTTGGTCACGTCCTGCGCCGACGCGGTCAGCGCGCCGACCATCGTCCCGACGATCCCCTGGACGTCCTCGAGGGCCTTGGCGAGCAGGTCGCGCTCGGCGCGCAGTGCACCGTTGCCCTCGTCGCCCTTGGCGAACTCCTGGATGTCGGTCATCAGCTTGGTCAGGGCCTGGCCCTTGTCCCGCACGATCTTCCGGAAGAAGAAGTCCATCCCCTGGATGGCCGTGGTGCCCTCGTACAGGGTGTCGATCTTGGCGTCCCGGATGTACTGCTCGACGGGATAGTCCTGCAGGTAGCCCGAGCCGCCGTAGGTCTGCAGCGACTGCGACCCCAGCAGCTCGTAGGACTTCTCCGAGCCGAAGCCCTTCACGATCGGCAGCAGCAGGTCGTTGAGGCGCACGGCCAGGTCGTGAGCGGCGCTCTCGTCACCCGTCGCCTCGGCGACAGCGACCTCGTCCTGCACGGTCGCGGTGTAGAGGATCAGCGCGCGCATGCCCTCGGCGTAGGCCTTCTGCAGCATCAGCGACCGGCGTACGTCGGGATGGTGGGTGATCGGGACCCGGGGCGCGCTCTTGTCGGTCATCTGGGTCAGGTCGGGCCCCTGCAGGCGGGTCTTCGCATAGTCGAGCGCGTTGAGGTATCCGGTCGACAAGGTGGCGATCGCCTTGGTGCCGACCATCATCCGGGCGAACTCGATCACCTTGAACATCTGCGCGATGCCGTCGTGGACGTCGCCGACGAGCCAGCCGACCGCCGGCTCGGTCTCACCGAAGGTGAGCTCGCAGGTCGTGGACGCCTTGAGCCCCATCTTGTGCTCGACGTTGGTGACATAGACGCCATTGCGCTCGCCGAGCTCGCCGGTGTCCCAGTCGAAGTGGAACTTCGGGACGATGAACAGGGACAGCCCCTTGGTGCCGGGTCCGGCGCCTTCGGGGCGGGCCAGCACCAGGTGCACGATGTTGTCCGTCATGTCGTGCTCTGCCGAGGTGATGAAGCGCTTCACGCCCTCGATGTGCCAGGTGCCGTCCGGCTGCTGAACCGCCTTGCTGCGGCCGGCCCCGACGTCGGAGCCGGCGTCCGGCTCGGTGAGCACCATGGTCGCGCCCCACCGGCCGTCGACCATCCGCTGGGCGACCTTGTGCTGCTCCTCGGTGCCGAGCCGGTAGATCACGTGAGCGAAGGCCATGCCGGACGAGTACATGTGCACGGCTGGGTTGGACCCGAGCACCAGCTCGGCGACCGCCCAGCGCAGGCTCGGGGGGCAGACGGTGCCGCCCAGCTCCTCGGGCAGGTCCAGCCGCCACCACTCGGCGTCCATGTACGCCTGGAAGGACTTCGCGAAGCCGGCGGGCATCGTCACCGACCGGGTGGCCGGGTCGTAGACCGGAGGATTGCGGTCGGAGTCCAGGAGCGACTCGGCCAGCTCGTTGGTCGCCAGGCGCTCCACCTCGCCCAGGATGCTGCGCGCCGTGTCCTCGTCGATCTCCGCGTACGGCCCGTTGCCCAGGACCTGCTGGCGGCCGAAGACCTCGAACAGGTTGAACTCGATGTCCCGCAGGTTGCTCTTGTAGTGGCCCATCGCAGGCGCAGTCCCTTCGACAACTCGGTCCGGCTGGCGTGCTACTCGTCGGTAACAACGATGATGCTACTCGTGAGTAACGTTTGGCAAGGCCATTCGGCCGAACCACCCCGGCCGCGGCGTCGGGAACGCCGGCGGCGCTAGGCAACCCCGCGCGCGACGTGGCACGATCTCGCCGGTGACCAGCAGTCCCGCCACGGCGCAACGCTTGCGCGACCTCGCGCTGCTGCGCCGCGTCCGCGACCGGATCGACCGGGAGTACGCGCAGCCGCTGGACGTCGAGGCGCTTGCCCAGGGCGTCAACATGTCGGGTGGGCACCTCAGCCGCCAGTTCCGGCTCGCCTACGGCGAGTCGCCGTACGCCTACCTGATGACCCGGCGCATCGAGCGCGCGATGGCGCTCCTGCGTCGTGGCGACCTCAGCGTCACCGAGGTCTGCTTCGCGGTCGGCTGCTCGTCATTGGGCACGTTCAGCACGCGCTTCACCGAGATGGTCGGTATGCCGCCCGGCGTCTACCGGCGCGAACAGGCGCGGGGAACGGCGAACATGCCGCCGTGTGTCGTGAAGCAGGTGACCAGACCGATCAGGAATCGAGAAGCACCGGCCCCCGAGCCGCACCTAGCCTGACCGCTCATGAACCTCACCATTCACACGAGCGTCCTCCCGCACGACGACCCGGACGCGTCCCTGGCGTTCTACCGCGACATCCTCGGCTTCGAGGTCCGGACCGACGTCGGAACCGGGACGATGCGCTGGATCACGGTCGGCCCCGTCGGCCAGCCCGACACGTCCATCCTCCTGGCGCCGCCGGCCGCAGACCCCGGCATCACGGACGACGAGCGCCGCACCATCTCCGAGATGATGGCCAAGGGCACCTACGGCTGGATCCTGCTGGCCACCAAGGATCTCGACGGCGTCTTCGAGAAGGTGGAGGCCAGCGACGCCGAGGTCGTCCAGGAGCCGACCGAGCAGCCGTACGGGGTCCGCGACTGCGCCTTCCGCGACCCGGCCGGCAACATGGTCCGCATCCAAGAGCTCCGCTGAGCCGTCCGGCGCTCGTCCCCGCCGCCTACCGGCCGGTGCTCGGCAACCGGGTGTTCCGGCGGCTGATCCTCGGCTTCGGCGTCTCATACCTCGGGGACGGGATGAGCTTCGTCGCGGTGGCGTGGCTCGCGATCGAGCTCGCGCCGCAGGAGACCGCCGGACTGTGGGTCGGTGGCGCGGTGGCCGCCTACACGTTGCCGGGCGTGGTGGGCGCGCTGGTGTTCGGTCGCCGCCTGCGCCGGATGCCCGCCAAGCGCCTGCTCCTCATGGACAACGTGGTGCGCGGCGCGTTCCTCGGCGCCGTACTGCTCGTCTGGCTGGCCGGATTGCTGACCTTGCCGACGTACGTCGACCTCCTCGCGGTCTCGTCCGTGTTGCACGCGTGGGGCACCGCGGGCAAGTACACCCTGCTGGCCGAGCTGCTGCCCGGCGAGCAGCGGCTCGCCGCGAACACCGTCGTCACCTCGCTCAACTTCGCCGCCACGATCGCGGGGCCGGCGATGGCGGGAGTGCTGGTGACGCACGTGAGCGCCGCACTCGTTCTCGGCCTGGACGCTCTCACCTACGTATTCCTCGCCGTGCTCGTGGT
>DASVED010000174.1:0-30876 GCA_036380775.1 Actinomycetes bacterium | reverse complement strand
CACGAGGGTCAGGACGTCGACCGTCTCCTCGAGCAGCCGCTGCCCCGCCTTGCGCAGTACCACGTTGAGGTCGTGGACGCCGCCCAGGGCGAGGTGCACCCGGTAGGGCGGCGGCTCCAGGACGTGCACCAGCCGCAGCGGCAGGTGGCGCGCAGCCGCAGCCGCGGCGCCGTGCTCCACGGCAGCGCGGGAGGCGTCGGACCAGTCGACACCGACGACGACGGAGTGGTCATGGCCGGTCATGGGGAACCTCCTCGGTGGGGCGGTTCCAGCACACCGTGTCGCGCGTGCTCAGGGGAGGGCGCAAGGGGCCGCGTTCTCAGGACGAAGGTCCCGAATGACAGGACCGCGGCCTCTGCAACCACACGCTCGACATCCCTAGCGTCGCGACCAGGAGCGGTGAGCTCTCTGCCTGCCGCGAACTCCTCGCAAGGAGGACGTCATGCGCGCGCTCGTCTACCACGGCTCAGGACAACGGTCATGGGACCAGGTGCCGGATCCCATGATCCAGGACGACTTCGACGCGATCGTCGGCATCGACGCCGTCACGATCTGCGGCACGGATCTGCACATCCTCAAGGGCGACGTGCCCGAGGTTCAGCCCGGCCGGGTGCTCGGCCATGAGGCGGTCGGAACGGTGGAGGCTGTCGGGTCCGCGGTGCGGTCGGTGCAACCGGGTGACCGGGTACTCATCTCCTGCATCAACGGCTGCGGCACGTGCCCGCCGTGCCGGGAAGGTCGCTACGGCCAGTGCCGTGGAGGCGGGGGCTGGGTCCTGGGCCACCTCATTGATGGCGTCCAGGCGCAGTACGCCCGGGTGCCCTTCGCCGACTTTGCACTGCACAAGCTGCCGGCCACGGTGCCCGACGAGGCCGCAGTCATGCTCGCCGACATCCTGCCGACCAGCTATGAGGTCGGCGTGCTCGCCGGTGGCGTCCGTCCCGGCGACACGGTCGTTGTCGTCGGTGCCGGGCCGATCGGCCTCGCCGCCGTCATGACCGCTCGCCTGTACTCGCCGTCGCACGTCGTGGTGGTCGACCCCGTCGCCAGCCGCCTGGACGCGGCAAAGTCGTTCGGCGCGGACATCGTGGTGCGCAACGGTGACGGCGGCGAGAGCCCGGTCGCGCTGGTCACCGACATCACCGGCGGGCTCGGCGCGGACGTGGTCATCGAGGCCGTCGGCATGCCACAGACCTTCGAGCTCTGCACCGAGCTGGTCAGCGCCGGCGGGCACGTCGCCAACGTCGGCGTGCACGGCGCCCCGGCCACGCTGCACCTCGAGTCTCTCTGGATCAAGGACGTCACTATCACGACGGGTCTGGTCGACACGTCGACCACACCACGTCTGCTCGGTCTGGTCGCCGGCCACCAGCTCGAACCCGCAGCGCTGGTGACCCAGACCTTCCCGCTCGACCAGATGATGGCCGCGTACGACGTCTTCTCGAAGGCGTCCGAGACGGGCGCTCTCAAGGTGGTGTGCACGAAGTAGCAGCCCCGGACCGGACCGGTCGCCCGAGGCATCGCGGGCGGCCGGTCCGCGTCGTACCGCGTTCGGTCCGCGGGGGACCGACCGGCCGTGCCCGCGGGGACCTTCGGCTCTGGTCGCCGCTCGTGGGAGCGCCAGAAGGTGAGGGTGCGGGGTGCGTTCCCACGAGAGGAGACGTCATGTCCACGACAGCGACGACAACGAGGTCCGATCATCGGACCGTCGGGCTCGGCGTCGCCACCGCCCTGGTGGTCGGCAACATGGTCGGTTCCGGGGTGTTCCTGCTGCCCAGCTCGCTCGCCGCGTACGGCGGCATCAGCCTGGTGGGTTGGTTGTTCACCGCCGCCGGCTCGTTCCTGTTGGCTTGGGTGTTCGCCCGGATGGCCCGCGGGTTCCCGCAGACGGGTGGGCCCTACGCATACAGTCGCCGCGCGTTCGGCGACTTCGTCGGCTTCCAAACAGCCTGGGCCTACTGGATCGCCGCCTGGCTCGGCAACGTCGCCATCGCGGTAGCGTTCGTCAGCTACCTCGGCCACTTCATCGACCCTCTGGCGGGGTCGTCCGCGACTGACCACGTGCTACAGGCCAGCGTCGCGGCGGCCGCGATCTGGCTGCTGACGTTGGTCAACATCCGGGGCATCCGGCAGGCCGGCGGTGTGCAGGTCGTGACCACCGTGCTCAAGCTGGTGCCGCTCGTCGCCATCGCGTTCGTCGGCATCTTCTGGATCCACAGCGCCAACTTCGAGCCCTTCAACGCCAGCGACTCCTCGACGTACAGCGCCGTCAGCGGCGCGGCCGCCCTGACCCTGTGGGCGTTCATCGGGCTGGAGTCGGCCACGATTCCGGCGCAGCACGTGCGCGATCCGGAGCGGAACATCGCGCGGGCGACGCTCATCGGTACCGGGGTGGCAGCGGTCGTCTACGTCCTCGGAACGATGGCAGTGCTCGGCATCTTGCCGCCGGACATTCTCGCCACGTCGAGCGCACCGTTCGCGGATGCCGCAACCGAGATCTGGGGCGGCTGGGCCGGGGACGTGGTGGCCATCGGCGCAATCGTGTCGACGTTCGGCTGCCTGAACGGCTGGATCCTGCTGCAGGGGCAGATGCCGTACGCCGCCGCGCGCGACGGGCTCTTCCCGGGGTCGTTCAAGCGGCTCAACAAGTACGGCGCCCCCGGCGTCGGCATCGTCGTGTCCACCGTCCTGCTGACCGTCTTCATGCTGCCGACCTACAACTCCAGCACAGTCAGCCGCTTCACGGACTTCATCTTGCTGGCCACGACGACCACGCTGATCGCCTACATCTACGGCGCCTCGGCGCAGCTCATGCTCATCGTGCAAGAGCCGGCGCGGTTCGCCGGTGTGCACGTCGTGCGCGAGACCGTGGTCGCTCTGCTCGCGACGGCGTACGCCGTGTGGGCGCTCTACGGTGCGGGGTACCGCTCGACGGCGTGGGCGGTCATGCTCGTCATGGCCGGCATCCCCTTCTACGCGTGGCTGAAGTCGCAGGCGGCGAAGGAGCACCCGGAGCTTGCGGCGTCCGCGGACGGCGGCCCGCAGGATGCGGCTGCGCTCGCCGTCAAGGACGAGGCCCGGTGAGCTTGGTGCGCTACCACGTCGATTCGGAGGCCGGGCGGCTGCGGACCGTCATGCTGCACCGCCCGGACCTCGAGCTGCGCCGCCTGACCCCCAGCAACGTCGAGGACCTGCTCTTCGACGAGGTGCTCTGGGTCAAGCGGGCCCGCCAGGAGCACGACGCATTCGCGGACACACTCCGCGAGGCCGGCGTCGAAGTCCTGCTCTTCGGTGACTTGCTCGCCGAGACACTGAAGGTCCCCGGCGCCCGGGAGTGGCTCCTCGATCGCGTCGTCGACGAGCGGCTGCTCGGCCCGGCTGCCACAGGTCCGGTGCGCGAGGCACTCGATCTCATGGATGCGGTGACGCTGGCGGCGCACCTGATCGGCGGGCTCACCGTCGAGGAACTCGGCCGAGCAGACGGCAGCCTGCGCGTCGCCACAGCCGGGCCGGACGACTTCCTGCTCCCGCCGCTGCCCAACCACCTGTTCACCCGCGACACGTCCTGCTGGATCTACGGCGGGGTGTCGCTCAACGCGATGGCGCTGCCGGCCCGGCAGCGCGAGACGCTGCACGTGGAGGCGGTCTACCGGTTCCACCCGCGGTTCGCGAGGGGGGCCTTCCCGTTCTGGTACGGCGGCGACGGCCGGGAGCACCTGCCGGCGAGCATCGAGGGCGGCGACGTCCTCGTGCTGGGCGAGGGCAGCGTCCTCGTCGGGATGGGTGAGCGGACCGCACCACAGACCGTCGAGCTGTTGGCGCGGCGGCTCTTCGACGGGGGTGCCGCGCGCCGTGTCGTCGCCGCCCGGCTGCCGCGCCGCCGCGCGGTGATGCACCTTGACACGGTGCTCACGATGGTGGACGCCGCGACGTTCCTCGCCTACGAGGCCGTCGCGCGCGGGCTGCCTACCTGGAGCCTCAAGCCGACTGGCGACGGCGGGGTGGACCTGGTCCGCGCGGACTCCTTGTTCGGCGCCCTTGCCGAGGCTCTCGGCGTCGAGCAGGTGCGGGTCCTGAGCACCTCGGCCGACCGGGTCGGCGCGGAGCGGGAGCAGTGGGACGACATCAACAACGTCCTCGCCGTGTCACCCGGCCGTGTCGTCGCCTACGAGCGCAACAGTGAGACGAACACCATGCTTCGGCACGCCGGGATGGAGGTCGTGACCATCACGGGCAGCGAGCTCGGCCGTGGCCGTGGTGGACCTCGCTGCATGAGCTGCCCGCTGGCCCGCGACCCGGTTCCGCCGCCGTGAACAGGGCAGCGACCCGCGAGTTCGACGCGCCGGTCCTGCAGCCCCAGCCGGCCGCCGGCTTGGTCGGTGTCCTTCTCCGGGACCTGCGCAGCCGGCCAGACGGGCTGAGCTCCACGGAGGCCCGCCGGAGACGAGACCGGTACGGGCCCAACACGCTCACCCGCCGTGCCCGGTCGCCGTGGCGCGCGGAGCTCGTCGCCCAGTTCACCCACCCACTCGCGGTCCTGCTCGAGGCGGCCGCTGTGCTCGCGTTCGTCGCTGGGACAGCTGTCCTGGGTTGGGCCGTCGTAGCGGTGGTCCTGCTCAACGCCGGTTTCGCGTTCGTCCAAGAGCGGCAGGCCGAGCGAGCGGTGGAGGCGCTGCAGAGCTACCTCCCACAGCACGCCGACGTGTTGCGCGACGGCGCAATCGCCACAGTCGACGCCGCCGACCTCGTGCCCGGGGATGTCGTCCTGCTCGGGGAGGGTCAACGGGTGTCCGCGGACGCCAGGCTGCTCGACGGCGAAATGTCGGTCGACCTCTCGACCTTCACCGGTGAGTCGGAACCGCAGGTGCGCAGCCCCGAACCCTCGACGGCGCCGCTGCTGGAGGCCACCGACGTCGTCTTCAGTGGCACCAGCATCGTCGGCGGCGCCGGCCGGGCTCTCGTTTTCGCGACGGGCGACCACACCGAGCTGGGCCGGATCGCGTCGCTGTCGCAGCGGGTGAGCCGGGAACGCAGCCCTCTCGAGGAACAGATCCGGCAGGTGGCTCGCCTGATCGCCCTCGTCGCCGTCGTCGCGGGCCTCGCATTTCTCCCGCTGGGCATGCTGGCGGGCCTTTCGCTCCGCGACGCGTTCCTCTTCGCGGTCGGCCTGCTCGTGGCGAACGTCCCGGAGGGTCTGCTGCCTACCATCACCCTGGCGTTGGCCGTGGGAGTGCGCGCGGTGGCGCGCCGTGGCGTCGTCGTCAAACGGCTGTCGGCCGTCGAGACGCTCGGCTCGACCACGGTCATCTGCACTGACAAGACCGGCACCATCACCCAGAACCGCATGCAGCCGGTCGCGGTGTGGGTCGCCGCGCGCGACGTGCCGCTGGTGCCGCACCCCGCCGACGAGGCGGTCCAGCTCTTCAGCGAGGCGCTGGCGCGCTGCACGACGGTCCGGGGCACCCTCGAGGGCGGCTCGGGCGAGGACCCGACCGAGCTCGCCGCGGTGGTGGCCGCGACGAGCCTCGGGCGTTCCTACCTGCCCGAGGAACGGGATCGTGACCGGGTCCGGCTGTTGGCGTTCCAGTCCACGCTGCGGCTGATGTCGACCGTCGACCGCATGGCGACGGGGCTGCGGCTCCACATGAAGGGAGCGCCGGAGGCTGTCCTGGCCCGGGCGTCCTCGTGCTGGCGCGGGGGGCGCACAGTCCCGATGGACGACGAGCTGCGACGGCTCATCGAGGACCAGGTACGGACGCTGGCTGGTCGTGGCCTGCGGCTGCTCGCCGTAGCTGACCGGGACGTCGACGACGAGAGCGGGGACCGGGACCGCCTCGAGCGGGACGTCCGCTTCCTGGGGCTGGTCGCCCTGCTGGACCCGCCACGGCCGCACGTTGCCGCCGCCGTCGAGCTCTGCCACCGCGCCGGCATTCGGATCCACGTCGTCACGGGCGACAGCGGCGACACTGCCGCCGAGGTGGCCCGGCAGGTTGGCATCGGTTCCGTCGGCTCCGGGCCTCACGTGGTCACCGGTGCCGAGCTCGCAACGATGTCTGACGCCGATCTCGCACAGACCCTCGCGCGAAGCGAGGTGGTGCTGGCGCGCACCAGCCCGGAGGACAAGCTGCGAGTCGCCGACGTGCTGCGCGCCACCGGCGAGGTCGTGGCCATGACGGGCGACGGCGTCAACGACGCACCCGCCCTCCGGCGGGCCGACATCGGCATCGCGATGGGGGAGGGTGGCACCGACGTCGCCCGCGAGGCCGCGACCGCCGTGCTCGCGGACGACGACTTCGCCTCTATCGTCGCGGCCGTCGAGGAGGGCAGGCGGGTCTACGACGACGTGCGCAAGTTCATCGTCTACATCTTCGCTCACGCGGTGCCGGAGGTCCTGCCCTTCCTCGTCTTCGCGCTCTCCGGCGGGGCGGTGCCGCTGCCGCTGACGGTCCTCGCGATCCTCGCGATCGACCTCGGCACGGAGACGCTGCCGGCCCTCGCGCTCGGTCGCGAGCCCGCCGAGCCCGGGCTGATGGCGCGCCCGCCCCGGCCGCGCAACCAGCGGGTCGTGAACCGGGACATGCTGATGCGCGCCTGGGGTGTGTTAGGCGGGGTGTCCGCGGCCCTGGTGATGCTCGCGTTCTTCGTCTCGCTGCTCGGCTCTGGCTGGCGGCCCGGGGACGCGACGGGCTCCGGCGCCGCGCTGCACGGCGCCTACCTGGAGGCCACCACGGCAACGTTCGTGGCGATCGTCGCCTGCCAGGTCGGCACGGCGCTCGCGGCCCGGACCGACCGCGAGTCCCTGCTGCGAGTCGGCCTGCTCACGAACCCGATGCTGCTCTGGGGCATCGCGTTCGAGCTGATGTTCACCGCGGCGCTCGTCTACCTGCCGGTGGCTAATGACGTCATGGCGACGGCTCCGCTGCCGGTGAGCACCTTGCTGCTCATCGCGCCGTTTCCGGTCCTTGTGTGGGGCGCCGACGAGCTGTGGCGTGCACGGCGTCGGCGTGCCACGGCCGTGGCCGCGGAATCGAGGTCCTGATGTCGCTGGCGGACGTCTCGCCCTGGCGGACACCGGCGGACAGGCGCCGCGAGCGGCGGTAGCGTCGGGCTACCGCATCCCGAACCGAGCGGAGGAGAGCCACGTGGCCACCACGGAGCTAGACGTCACCGCGCCCGCGGACGAGTTGGTCGAGCGGCTCGCGCACCCCGCCGACGACGAGGTGGCGGCCCTGGACGCCTGGTGGCGGGCGAACAACTACCTCACGGTCGGCCAGATCTACCTGATGGCCAACCCGCTGCTGCGTGATCCGCTGGCGTCGGAGCACGTCAAGCCCCGTCTGCTGGGTCACTGGGGGACCAGCCCCGGTCTGTCATTCGTGTACGGCCACGTGTCCCGGCTGATCCGGCAGACCGGACAGGAGGTGCTCTACCTCACCGGCCCCGGGCACGGCGGGCCGGCGATGGTCGCCGCGGGCTACCTCGAGGGCACGTACACGGAGATCTACCCCGACATCACCCAGGACACGGAAGGAATTCGACGGCTGTTCCGCCAGTTCTCAGCGCCCGGCGGGATCCCGAGCCACGTGTCGGTGACCACGCCCGGGTCGATCCACGAGGGCGGCGAGCTGGGCTACGTCCTGGTGCACGCCTTCGGTGCGGTGATGGACAACCCAGACCTGATCGCGCTTGCGGTGGTGGGAGACGGGGAAGCCGAGACCGGACCCCTCGAGGGGTCCTGGAAGGGCGTCTCCTTCCTCAACCCCCAGCGCGACGGTGCCGTGCTGCCGGTCCTGCACCTCAACGGTGCCAAGATCGCCGGCCCGACGGTTCTGGGCCGCAAGGACCCCGCCGAGGTCCGGTCGATTCTCGAGGGGCACGGCTACGAGGTTCTCGAGGTGGGCGGCGAGGACCTGCCCGGCATGCACCACCGCTTCGCCGAGGCGCTGGCGCAGGCCTGGGCCGGCATCCGCCGGATCCAGGCCGCGGCGCGCGGAGGGGGCTGGGACGGCACCCGGCCGCGCTGGCCGATAGTCGTGTTGCGAACCCCCAAGGGCTGGACCGGCCCGGACGTCGTCGACGGCGTCCAGGTGCGCGGCACCTGGCGGGCGCACCAGGTGCCGCTGTCCGGCGTGAAGGATGACGCCGACCACCTCCGCCTGCTCGAGGAGTGGCTGCGGTCGTACCGGCCGGAAGAACTCTTCGACGACGAGGGAGGCCCCACCGACCTTGTCCGGCAAGCCAACCCTGCTGGCGCGCTGCGGATGAGCGCGACCCCGCACGCCAACGGGGGCTTGCTCACCCGGGACCTCGATCTGCCCGACTTCCGCGGCTACGCGGTCGACGTTCCGCGACCCGCGGTGCTGCGCGCGGAGTCGACCCGCAAGCTCGGCGAGATGATGCGCGACGTCTACCGCGCCAACCCTGACCGGTTCCGGCTCTTCTGCCCGGACGAGACCAACAGCAACCGGCTCGGCGCCGTCTTCGAGGCGTCCGACCGCGGGTTCGCCGAGCGGGTCACCCCCGACGACGTCGCCATCTCCCGCGAGGGCCGGGTCATGGAGGTGCTCTCGGAGCACAACTGCCACGGATGGCTCGAGGGCTACACCCTGACCGGCCGGCACGGCTGGTTCGCGACGTACGAGGCCTTCGCCATGGTCAGTGCGTCGCAGACCATCCAGCACAGCAAGTGGCTTCAGGAGGCCGACAACCTCGCCTGGCGTGCCGACGTCCCCAGCCTGAACGTGCTGCTCACCTCCACCGCCTGGCGCAACGACCACAACGGGTTCAGCCACCAAGGGCCGGGCCTCATCCAGAACGTCATCACGACACGCGGCAACATCGGCCGGGTTTACCTGCCACCGGACGCGAACTGCCTCCTGTCCGTAGCCGACCACTGCTTCCGGTCGCGGTCGTACGTCAACCTGGTCGTCATCGACAAGCAGCCGCAGCTGCAGTGGCTGACGATGGACGAGGCGGTGGAGCACTGCGCCCGCGGCGCCGGCGTCTGGTCCTGGGCTGGCACCGACGACGGCACGGCCGACCCTGACATCGTGCTCGCCTGTGCCGGTGATGTAGTGACCATGGAGACGGTCGCCGCCGCGGACATCCTCCGCGAGCACCTGCCGCACTTCCGCACTCGCGTCGTGAACGTCGTCGACCTCATGACGCTGCCGCGGCGCAAGGACCACCCGCACGGCATGGACGAGACCCTCTTCAACGAGCTCTTCACCGATCACGTCGACGTGGTGTTCGCCTTCCACGGCTACCCGGGAGCGATCCACCAGCTCGTGCACGGCCGTCCCGACGCCGACCGCTTTCGGGTACG
Source organism: Actinomycetes bacterium (assembly GCA_036380775.1). Lineage (GTDB taxonomy): Bacteria > Actinomycetota > Actinomycetes > JACCUZ01 > JACCUZ01 > DASVED01. The sequence continues at coordinate 21,551 of DASVED010000174.1, read as the reverse complement.
CGGGTTCATCGAGGAGGGCACGACGACGACGCCGTTCGACATGGTCGTGAGAAACCGGGCGTCCCGCTACCACCTCGTCATGGACGCGCTGAACAACGCGGGGCGTACACCGCCTGGCGCCAGCGACCTCAAGGCATGGTGCGAGCAGCGGTTGGCCGACCACGAGGCGTACGTCGTCGAGCACCTCGAGGACATGCCCGAGATCCGGGACTGGGTGCTGGGCGACTGGGCGACACAGAGCTAGGGGTGTGCCTTCGGAACAGCAGCTCGCACTGGTGCTCTTCTGCGAAGGCGGTGCGCCGCGCTAGTGGCGCCGCGTAGTCCCGAAAGCAGCAGGACCGCTGCGTCTTGTCGCATGTCACTGTCCTGTGGTGGCCGTGCCTCCTCCACGCGTCGAGCGCGTCCTCAGGTACCCGTACCCTTCCGGGCTGTCTCTGAGGGTGCCCTCACGTCCCCGGATGCCGAACTCGACCGATGGCGCCGACGCAGGGCCCGCCGCCCACCAGCCGTTGGCTGTGGGCGATGGATGCACCCGCTACGAGCCCGTCCGATCCTGGCTGGTCATGCGACCCGTATGACCGCTCGGCCTTCCCGAGCGAGCTGGCTCCCGTCCGAGGCCGAGAACAGATACATCCGACCCGGCCGGGCCGCAAGGTAGACCGTGTCCCCCTTGAGCGGTCGGTTTCCGGTCAGTCGTGCGGTGATCGGCACGTCTTGCCCATCGACGGCGGCACTCCCATGCAGGTAGGCCTTCGGGCCCAGATCCTCGATCAGATGCACGGTCGTCCGGAGCCCCGATCCCTCGCCGACGAGGTCGATGTCCTCCGGACGCAAGCCGACGGTGACCGCCGCGCAGTCACGGGGCACTTCCGCGGATCCGCAACGCAGGACCTGCTCCGGAGGACCGAAAAGACTGAGCCCGTCGTCGGCGAGGTTGACGTTGATCAGATTCATTGCCGGGGAGCCCATGAAGCCAGCCACGAAGGCGTTCGTCGGCTGGTCGTAGAGTTCCAACGGAACTCCGACCTGCTGCAGGACGCCGTCCTTGAGCACGGCCACCCGATCGCCGAGGGTCATGGCCTCGACCTGGTCGTGGGTGACGTAGACGGTGGTGATACCCAAGCGCCGCTGCAGTGCTGCGAGCTGCACGCGAGTGGACACCCGGAGCTTCGCGTCGAGGTTGGACAGTGGCTCGTCCATCAGAAAGACCTTGGGCTGCCGCACGATGGCGCGGCCCATCGCCACCCGCTGTCGCTGACCTCCAGAGAGCGCCCTCGGCATGCGGTCCAGCAACCGCTCAATGTCGAGCATCCTGGCGGCCCGGGTGACCCGTTCCCTGACCTTGTCCTTGGGCTCGCCGGCCATCTTCAAGGCGAACCCCATGTTCTCTCCGACGCTCATGTGCGGGTAGAGGGCGTAGTTCTGGAACACCATGGCGACGTCGCGATCGGCAGGCTCCAGGTTGGTCACGTCGCGGTCACCGACCCAGATCGCCCCGGAGTGGACCTCCTCAAGCCCGGCCAGCATGCGCAGACAAGTCGACTTACCGCAGCCGGACGGTCCGACCAGCACTATGAACTCACCGTCGCCGATGTCGAGGTCCAGCCCGTCGACCGCGGGCCTCTCGGCCCCCGGGTAGAAGTGGGTGGCCCGCTCGAACCTGACTTCGGCCATTCTGGCTCCTTGGCTACACCCCAACCGTACGGGCGAACCTTGGTCACCCGGCAGAGGCGATCGCCCTGGTGTGCCGGGGCAAAGGTCATCGGCGAGTCGTTCATCGACAGTTCGCCGATCGTGGGGGCTCGAGCCGGATCCATCGGGCGGGTACCAGTCACCGCATGACCGCGACCGGGCACCTTGCATGGTGCAGGACCGCTCGGCTCACCGAGGCGAGCCGCGCCTCCGTCAAGGCGCCACGCCACGTGACTGACCACCGGCAGCGCCGCGTGCCGGGACGCGACCGCGAGCGAGTGTCACGGGTGCCCCTGGACCTGCCTGCCGGACCTCACGCAGCGCCGCCACCTATCGGTACGACCGCTCGACCGGGTGACTACCCTCGCCCAAGCCGGTGTCACCCAGACGCGGGCCGCCACGTTGGTGGGCTCATCCTGACCGTCGCCGGGTCACGGTCACGGCCGTGCCGACGAGAACCAATCCTACGGCGAGCAGGACGAGGGGGACGACGAGGCGCCCGCCGTCCGGGAAGAAGAACTGCACAGCCAACGGGATCATGTTCAGCGCGGCGACGGCAGCGACGACGACGAGTCCGATCCTGTCGGTGGCGACACCACGGGCGAGGAGGAACGTGACGGTGCCGGCCGCGACGAGCTGCCCGCCTAGGGAGCCCTGCGTCATCAGCGCCCCAACCACCAGTCCGGCCGCAGCGGAGTACCGAACGATGTCGGGCGGAGTGAGGACGCCGCGCTCGCCGAGGCCGAACCACGCCGCCGCGACCAGCCAGACGGCGAGGCCCAGCAGTGTGGGCTCGTCCCAGCCGGCACGGTCCGCAAGCGCGGCCGCCGCGAGAGAGGCCGTGATGAGCAGAACCAGCTGCTGCAAGGCCCCCCGGCAGGTCACGTACAGGCGAAGCGCGAGTGCCGAGCCGCCGAGACCGGTCAGGAGCAGGGTGTCCTGAGTGTCGGCCTCGAGGACCTGGTCCCCGAGGACCGCCAGCGCCACCATCCACGCTGCTGTCCCCAGCGCCCACAGGGCGCTGCGCAGGCGCCGCCGCTCCGGGGCTTCGCCCGGCACCAGCAGTCCTGAGAGCAGCAGGACGGCTGCTGCCGACAGGGGGACTGCCAGGCGGACGCCGCCGGAGAGGTCCGACCACACCAGCTGGACGAGAAGCAGACCCGCAGCAAGGGCGATAACTCCACCTAGGTAGGCGAGCGCCTCAACGACCAACCGGCCACCAGGCCTTGCGGACGGCACGTCACCGGCGGCGAGCTTTGTCTCCTGCTCATGAGCCAGGATGCGTCGGGCCTGCTCGTCGGTGAGGAGCCGGTCGCCGACCCAGCGGTCCAGCTGCGCGGACAGGTCCTGCGCTCCGCGCCGCCGGCCGGTGTGCGTGCTGGTCATACCTAAAGATCGGTCGGGCGGCCGGTCGGGTGGCAGGGTACAAGGTCCTCGGCGGGCGGGTCCTGGGTCGTGAGTGGAACGGGTGCCCCGAGCGCGAATCGAACGCGCATCGTCGCTCAGGCTGGACAGCCACCAGGCCTCGTGGGCCGGGTCGTTTCCCTGCCGGTGTCTCGCCGGCAACGCGTCCAGAGCAGGGCTCGTGCCTCCAGTGTCCTGATGGCCCACGTCCGCGGCACGGGGCGGAAGACCCTTGCGCGTGCGCCGTTGGTCCGGCGTTGACCGGGACGGAGGGCCCTCTTACACCTGCGGGACAAAGGGATCGGCTCGAGGGCTGCGGAGGTGCGGTCCGGCTTGACGACTCGGGAGGGGCAGGGCGGATCCGCAGCAACGCCTCGTCGCACCAGACGACCCCCGGTCATCAGCCCGCCGGGTACTTCTCGAGGATCTCGCGGAGCCGGGCCACGAACCGCAACGACTCGTCGTGCGGCCGCTGCCATACGTTACGGCCGAAGATCAGGCCTGTGGCACCCGCTTCCATCGACAGTCTCGCCTTCTCGAGCATGGCGTCGTCACCGGCACGCGACCCGCCCGACACGAGCAACAAGGTCCGTCCGGCCGACCGGACGACGGCGTCGACCGCCTGCTGGTCGGAGAACGCACCCTGGTACTGCGGTGGGACGTGCTCCTGCTTCTCCGGGTGCGGAAAGTTCACCTTGACGACATCAGCGCCGACCTCGGCCGCCGTCCGGGCGGCGTAGTCGACCGCGTAGAAGGAGTCCGTCCCGCCCTTCGCCACCACCGCCGACCCACGCGGGTAGGACCAGACGACGAGCGGCATGCCGAGCCGGGCCGCGTCCTGACGGACGGTCCGGAGGGTGGCGAAGTCCCGGTCGTACGCCGGCGAGCCGACGTAGAGCGTGTAGCCAACAGCGTCGGCCCCGAGACGTACCGCGTCCTCGACCGTGGCGTGCAAAGACGAGAGCGCCGCGTCGTCGGGCGGGATGTCGGTCTTCCCGTTGAGTTTGAGGACAAGTGGCACCTCGCCGGCGTACTCCCAGAAGAACTTCTCCGCGAGCCCAACCTCCAGAACGACCGCGTTGAAGCCGCCCTCGACGGCGAGCCGGAGCACGTAGCGGGGGTCGCCGGACTCGGGGTTGTCTGCAAAGTCCCGGGGACCATGCTCGAGGCCCTGGTCGTAGGGGAGCAGCAAGGTCGTGCCGTTGCGAAGGCCGTGGCCGAACAGGATCCGGTGAAGACGTGCACGCTTGCCAGTGCTCAGGCCCAGGTCGGCCAGCGCGGGCCGGGCGGTCATGGCCGCCTACTCAGGTGGCGCTGCCGGGGGGTGCGAGCAGGCGGAAGGCCGACGACCGGCTCGCGCGTCCCGATGGGCTCATCGAAGCCGAGCCGTACCGGCTTGTGCTCGATCGCGGCGATATCGCCTGCCGCCGTCCGCAGCAGGTCGTCAGCCAGCTCGTGCAGCGCCCGGGCAGCGGCGACTTCGTCGCCGATCTCCGGGACATCAACGTCGTCTGGTGCGCGTTTCGTCGCGCCGCGACCCTCGACATGGCTGGTGTCTCCGGTGTGTAACACCGCACGGGCAACGGTGCGGTCACCGTCCTCGTCGATGAACAGTTCCACGTGCCAGGTCTTGACGCGCATGTCACTCTCCTCGGTCGCTGGGTGGCCGGTGCGCGCGAGTGCGGTGCACCGGGTGCACCGACTCCCTTTGCCGCACCCCGCAAGTCCAGGTAACGCCCTGGGTCGTGTCGGTGCCCAGGGCCGAAGGGCCCGCAAGTGGATGCGGCGCGTCGGCCCGGTCCCGGTCATACTGTTCCGCCGGGACCCACCGCACGGGCGAGCCACCAGGTGGAAGGATTGCCGACGTCCACATCTGTCACGAGGTGCCGCGCGAACCGCGCACAGTCCGGCACAGTGGTGCGCTACGGCAAGGGGAGCAGGAGGTGCCGTGGTCGAGGCGGCGCAGACCGTAGGTCTGGTGAAGCACTTCGGCGACGTGCACGCCGTCGACGGTGTCGACCTGACCGTCGGTCCCGGTGAGGTCGTCGGGCTGTTGGGTCCCAACGGCGCCGGCAAGACCACCATCATTCGCACCTTGATGGGCTACCTGCGCCCCACTGCCGGCTCGGTGCAGGTGCTCGGTGGGCAGGCCGAGGACCCGACGGTCCGGGCGCGGGTGGGCTATCTGCCGGCCGACGCATCGCTGGACCGGAAGCTCAGGGTCTCCGACCTCCTGCGGTGGTACGGCGACCTGCGCGGCGGCATCCCCCGGACCAGGGTCGACGCGTTGTGCGAGCGGCTCGGCGTCGACCCGAGCCGCCGGATCGGCGACTTGTCGAGCGGCAACCGGCGCAAGGTCGGCTTCGTCCAAGCCGTCATGCACGAGCCTGAGCTGCTCGTGCTGGACGAACCCACCAGCGGGCTCGACCCATTGGTCCAGCGGGAGGCCGTCGCGCTCGTGCGGGAGCGCGCCGCCGCTGGCGCCGGCGTCCTGTTCTCGTCGCACGTTCTCCCGGAGGTCGCCGACGTCGCCGACCGGGTCGCCATGCTGCGGCAGGGCGTCGTCGTGCACGAGACCACGGTCGCCGCGCTGCGCGACCTGGCGCGCGAGCGGATCGAGCTGCACCTCGCTGCGCCGCCGCCGCCCCGTCTTCTCGACGACGTCCCAGGGGTTGTGTCCTGGCATGCCGACGGCGCCCGTGTCGTGGTCGATGTTGACGGCCCAGTGGGCGCCCTGGTCCGTGCGGTCGCGCCGTACGACGTGCAACGTGTCGTGACCCACGAGCAGGACCTGGAGGACGTGTTCTTCACCTTCTACCGTGGCGATGGGCCTCCGTCATGAGCGCCCGACCCCTGGTGCTGCGCCAGATGCTGCGCGACCGTCGACGCTCGACACTGTGGTGGAGCGTCGCCGTGGCCGTCATGTCGGTGACGTTCGCAGCGGCCTATCCCTCGGTGCACGATTCGGCGGCGGAGCTCGACTCGTACATGGATTCGCTGCCGGAGGGCCTGGTCGAGCTGTTCGGCGCCGCCGGCGGGATCGGTTCCCCGGCCGGCTATCTCAGCTCCCAGCTCTACGCCAACGTCCTGCCCCTGCTCCTCGTCGTGCTCGGCATCGGCGCTGCTGCCTGGTCGATTGCCGGCGCCGAGGGCGACGGGACCCTCGAGATGCTGCTCGCGAACCCGGTCGGGCGGCTGAGGGTGGCCCTCGAGCGCCTGGCCGGCGTCTTCGTGGTGACCTTTGTCGTCACGACCGTCACGACCGTGGCGCTGGCCCTCACGGCGCCGTTGTTCGACCTCGACACGTTGCCCGGCGACGCGCTCTGGGCCGCGGGGGTCGCCGTGTGGGCGCTGGCCCTCTGCTTCGCCGGGATCTCCTTCGGCGCCGGTGCGGCGACCGGCGTCCGGGGCACCGCCATCGCCGCCGGCTCGGCCTTCGCAGCCGGCACCTACGTGCTCTACGGCCTCGCCGGTCTCGTCGCGTCGCTCTCCGACCTGCGATGGCTCTCGCCGTGGTTCTGGTTCCTGGACGCCGACGCGCTGACAACCGGGTTCAGCACCCGGCTTTGGCTACAGGCGGTGCTGCTGCCGCTCATCGTCGCCGCGGTCGTCGCCACCGGAGGGCTAACGCTGCTGCAGCGACGCGATCTGCGCTGAGCGTGGGCGTCACCCGTGGTGGTGCACCACGGACACCGGGCAGCTCGCGAGGTGGAGGACGCCGTGGCTCACCGAACCGAGCAGCATGCTGCGGACCGCGCCCCGGCCGCGGCAGCCCACGACCAGGAGCTGTGCGCCGTGCGCCACCGCAACCAGCGCGCGCACGGGGTGCTCGTGCACAACTCGGAGGTGCAGCACTACGTCCGGGTACTTTCCCGCCCATGGCTCTGTCCAGGTGAGCAGCTCCTGGTTGGCTTGGCGCAGCCGCTGGGTCGGGTCCTCGTCCGTCGGAAACGCCGCAGCGGCCACCGAGGGTGCGACGGGGTCCATCCAGGCCAGGACGGCGGTGAGCGGCACGTCGGTCTCCGCCGCCTCGCGGAAGGCGAAATCGAGGGCGTGGTCAGACGCTTCGCTGCCATCGACACCGACCACGACCCCGTGGCCGCCGAATGCCTCCGCCGAGCCGCTGGGAACGGCGACCACCGGGCAGCGCGCGTGCGTCGCGACGGTCATCGTCGTTGACCCGGCGAGGAGCGTGCTGAACGCACTCACGCCGTGCGCCCCCATGACCACCACGTCTGCGTCATTCGACTCGTCGATCAGAGCGGCCGCTGCGGAGTCGTCGACGAGCCCCGTCGTGACGACGAGCCCGGGGTGCGACTCGGAGGCCAAGATCCGCGCCGCCTCCAGCTGGTCGACCGCCGCGTCGTACATCTCAGTCAGGGCGCCGCCGTCGTAGCCGGCGCCGATCCGGGTGTCGCTGAAGGCGGGGTCGTACGCGTGCAGCAGGCGCACATTGTCTCCGCGACGCTCCGCGAGGTCGAGGCCCCACCGCATGGCATTCTGCGATCCCGCGGAACCATCCACACCGATAACGACCCTCCGGTCGTATGCCCTGGTCATCTGCCAGCCTCCTAGCTCAACGTTGGACGAGTACAGGGCACGCGGCGTGGTGCACGACCGCGTGCGTCGTCGAGCCGAGCAGCAGGCCGCGCAGCGGGCCCAGGCCACCGGACCCGACCACGAGCAATCGGGCCCCCTGGGAGGCGGTCACAAGGTCCGCCGCCGCCGACGCCCCCCCGAGCCGACTCGAGACGACGACCTGGTCGAACTCGACAGCGACCCGGCTGATCGCCTTCTCGACCAGCTCCTCGGCCTGCTGCCGTGCCACCCGCTCCGCCTTCTCATAGCCGGTCGCGGCGAGGTGTGCCTGCTCCAGCCCGATGGTCCAGGAGTGCACGACGAGCAGCCTTGTCCGGTGCAGGACCGCCTCCCGAAATGCGCTGCGCAGCACCGCGTCCGCGTCAGCCGACCCGTTCATGCCGGCGACCACCGGTCCGTGCGGGGTCGCGGTGCCGCGCACGACGGCCACCGGTCGGGGACTGCGGGCCGACAGGGCGATCCCCGTGGACCCGAGGAGCAGGCCGGTGAAACCGCCGAGCCCACGGCTGCCGACGACCACGAGCTGGGCTCCCGGGGCACGGCGGAGCAGCTCGGTGGCGGGCTCGCCGACGGCGAGCGTCGTCTCGACCACCAAACCGGCGACCGAGCGTGCCGTCGCCGCTGCGTCCGCCAGGACGCGGTCGGCCAGCGCCTGCAGACCCGCACCGGGGGGTGCGACCGGCGACCCGCCCAGCGGCACCCGGAACAGCGGCCAGAGCCAGGCGTGCACGATGTGCAGTCCTGCCCCGCGCAGCGCCGCCTCCTCGGCGGCCCAGCGCACCGCCCGGGTGCTCTCTTCCGATCCGTCGACCCCGACCAGCACCGGGTCCGGCTCGAAGCTGCGGGCGGTCATGGTGTCCTCCTCGCGCCAGCCGTTCGTTCTCCCGACGCTACGAACCCCGCCCGGTCTCGGCCCAGAGGACGTCGGCCCGGTGCCCCCGGGTCGTAGGTCCCGTCGGCGCGAGCAGGTCCTTGGTCCCGCGCGCCGCCGTCATTGGCCTCTAACCGTCAGTGACTCCCTGCGCTGTGCTGGTTGCGGAGACCGCGAGGAGAGCCAGGAGGAGTCATGGACACGACGTCGAGGCACCCCGTTGTGGTGGGGCTGGACCGGTCGCTGCAGGCGTGGGCGGCGGTGGAGCACGCCGCCGCGCTGGCGGAACGTCACCGGCTGCCGCTGCTGCTGCTGCACGCCTACGAGCCGACCCAGTACGCGGGCCGGACCATGATCGGCTGGAACTCGGACATCAACAGCGTCGCGCGCAACGTGGCGGAGCGCCTCGTCGCCGACGTGTCGGACGTCGTGACGGCGTTGAACCACACCATCGAGCTGCAGACCCGCCTGGAGCCCGGCTCTGCCAGCGAGAAGCTGCTCGAGGAGTCCCAGCGGGCGACCGCCGTCGTCCTGGGCTCCCGCGGGACCGGCGGGTTCGCGGACCTGCTGCTCGGGTCCACGACGCTGCACGTCGCGGCGCACGCCCGATGCCCGGTCATCGCGGTGCCGGCGCCCGACGAGGAGGCGTTCGCACACCGCGGCGTGGTCGTGGGGGTCGACGGGTCGGCGGTCTCCGAGCCCGCGATCCGCTATGCATTCGAGGCGGCTGCCGACCTTGCGGAGCCGCTCACCGCACTCCATGCCTGGTACGACGTCACACGGACTGGCACCGGGACGATGATGCCGCTCGGCTACGACCCCGAGGAGGTGTACGAGGAGGAGCGGTTGGTGCTCGCCGAGTCGATCGCCGGCTGGCAGGAGAAGTTCCCCGAGGTCGAGGTGCACCACAAGGTCGCGCTCGGCCACCCGGTCGCAGCGCTGGTCCGTCGTTCTCGGGACGCACGGCTGCTCGTCGTCGGGTGCCGGGGTCGTGGGTCGATCCGCAGCGCCCTCCTGGGCTCCGTCAGCCACGGAGTCCTCCACCACGCAACCGTCCCCGTCGCCGTCGTCCACGGCGCGCACTGAGGCGGACGCGATGAGCAACGCACCCGTCGAGCTGCAACCGCGCTCGCCCGTCGCCGGGCTTGATCCGGCGTCGCGCCCGGTCACCGACCGCGACCTGATGGTCGCGGCTGCTGCGGGCGCCGCGGCTGGCGGCCTCGTCGCGGCTGCGGTCACCGCCCGCCGACCGTCCCCGGTACGCAGCATCTCGATGGGGCCGGGCGGCTGGGTCAGCGTCCGCGGCTCCGTGGCGCCGCGCCGGATTCGTACGACGAACGCCCCACGACCGCTGTGGGCGCACCTGCTGGGCGCGCGCGAGCTGCGCCGCCGCCGAGGATCAAGGAGGAGCCATGTCTGAGAAGCGTGCGGTATTGGTGGCCGTCGACGGCTCGGAGGATAGCGCCCGCGCCGTCGAGTGGGCGGTACCGGAGGCGCGGAGACAACAGCTTCCGCTCGTCCTGGTGCACGCCGTGCCGCATCTGCTGCGCGAGGACGTCGCACCCCCCGTTGCCGACCAGCGGGCCCGGATGGACCGGGTTCTGCGCGAGGCGCGGCAGCGGGCGGCGCAGACCCCCGCAGTAGAGACCGAGATCCGCCGGCTCGAGCCGCTCGGGTTGGATGTCGGACCCGCGATCGTGGACTCCGCGGCGCCGGGAGACACCCTGGTCGTCGGTGCCCGCGGGCACGGCAAGATGGCCGGAGTTGTGCTCGGCTCGGTGAGCCAGTACGCCGTGCGGCACGCCACTGGCACCGTCGTCGTCGTCCGACCGCGCGCGGACGAGTCGGCCACCCGCACCGTCGTGGGCTTCGACCAGACGCCGGGCGCCCAGCGAGCTCTCGACTGGGCGATGAGCCGGTCGGCCGACCAGGGCGAGGTCACCGCGATGCGTGCCTGGCATGGCACCGCTCTGTACGGCACCGCCAATCCACTGCCGTTGCCCGAGGACGCCGTCCGGCAGCAGGAGAAGGAGCAGGCCATGCTGGACGCCGAGCTGGCACCCTGGCGCGAGAAGCACCCCGATGTCCGCCTGATCGGTGAAGCGGTCCCAGGCCACGCTGGGCACCTGCTGGCCGTCGCGTCCGAGCACGCCGCGCTGGTCGTCGTCGGCTCGCGGGGTCGTGGGCCGCTCGCCACGACACTGCTCGGCTCGGTCGGCCAGGCCGTCCTGCACCACGCCCGCTGCCCGGTCGCCGTCGTCCGTTAGCCGACGCCGACAAAGGCTGGGAACTCTTCGTGCAGGTGCCTCCTCGCCGCGGTCGGCGCATCCGCGGTGGACTACCGCGCCGACGTGGCCGTGGCGAGTTGCGCGCCCCATGCACGGGCTCGGCCCAGCTCGCCCGGGAGCAGCGGTCCTGAGATGTCGGACACGAAGAAGCTTTCCGGCGGCAGGGTCACGCGGGTGCCCGAGCGGACCAGTCGGCGTCGGGCCGCCGCCGCGGCCGACCCTGGGACGCCGTGCTTGCGGATCCGTGTGTCGAAGGTGGCGACCACCATGGGGTACGAGGTGTGACGCAGGCTCTTCAGATACTCCCGCATCCCGATCGTGCGGCTCCGCTGAGACACCGTCGCGCCACGCTTAACCGCGTCGGCGCGGGTGGAGGGCCGGCTCATGCTGAACCCATGCGTGGGCCCGCCGAGGACTAGCACGTCGGGAGTTGGTGCAACAGGCGCGGACGCGACGTCGAGCACCTCGACGTCGCACAGAGGTCGCATCCCCTCGGCGACCGCGTCGGCCACCTGTCGGGTGTTGCCAAACATCGACTCGACGACTACCAGCACACGTGTCATCTCAACCTCCTCAGTACATGGGACCCATAACCGTCACGTTCCGGCCGCCGTCGTCGAGCGCCTGCTCGACGGGGGCCGGGACGGCGACGACTGGCCCGTCGGCGTGCGACAGGACGTAATGGCTCACCGAGCCTGAGACTGCGCGGCGCAGCCCGGTGTGCTCGTGGGTGCCGACCACGACAAGCCTGGCGCCGTGCGAGACGGCGACGAGGACTGGGCCGGCGCCGCCTTCGTGGACCTCGAGTGTCCAACGCACCCGGGCGGCGTCACCGCCGAGTGTGTCCAGGACCCACCGGGTGGCGCGCGCGCGGGCGTCGGCCGCTGCCGCCTCGAGGTACTGGCCGGCTCCTGACGTGACGGCCGTCGACGCCGCCGCCGAGATCTGCCAGGCTCGCACGAGGCGCAAAGGCAGACCGGTGGCGTGGCTATGGTCGGCCGCCCAGCGCAGTGCGGCAGCCGACGCCCGGCTCTCGTCGATGCCGACGACGATTTCCTGACGCATCGGCAGCTGACGGGCGTCTTTCGAAACTTGCTCGTTGGTGCTCATGTCATCTCCCGGTGTGCCGCGGCACCGCGCGTCGGTGCCTCGGGTAGAGCGTCTCTCCGCGGTTAGCAAGTCCTGTAGGTGCAGATGGCCTGAGGCGTCGGGAACAACGGCCCCTCCTTCGCGGTTCGGTGCCGGTCGCGGCAGCCCGGGACCAAGGTCCCGGCCAGGACAGGTCGGAGATCCCGAACATCGGTGCCGCAGGGCCATGCTGCAGCCGCCAGGAATTCGTTAGACAGGTCCCATGACCGCGATACCCGTTCCTGCTCCCGCCCCGGCGAAGGACCGGATCCGGGTATTCCTCCTCGATGACCACGAGGTGGTCCGGCGAGGGCTGAAGGACCTGCTCGAGTCCGAGGGCGACATCGAGGTGGTCGGCGAATCCGGCCTGGCCGACGAGGCCCGCCGGCGCATCCTCGCGCTGCGCCCGGACGTCGCCGTGCTCGACGGCCGGCTACCCGACGGTTCCGGCGTCGACGTCTGCCGGGACATCCGGTCCAGAAATCCCGAGATCGCGGCGCTGATCCTCACGTCCTACGACGACGACGAGGCCCTGTTCGCTGCCATCATGGCCGGTGCCGCCGGATACGTCCTCAAGCAGATCCGGGGACATGACCTGCTCAACGCCGTGCGCCGAGTTGCTGCGGGCCAGTCGCTGCTGGACCCGGAAGTGACGGCCAAGGTGCTCGAGCGGCTCCGCGAGGGGCCCCCCCAGGACATGGCGCTGGCGCCGCTGAACCACCAGGAACTGAAGATCCTCGAGCTCATCAGCGAGGGCCTGACGAACCGCCAGATCGGCGAGCGGATGTTCCTCGCCGAGAAGACCGTCAAGAACTACGTCTCGAGCATGTTGTCGAAGCTCGGCATGGAGAGGCGGACCCAGGCCGCCGTCTTCGCGACCAAGCACTTGCCGCAGTCCTGACACCTGCCCTCCGCAGCGTCAGTCGTACCGCGACGAGGTGACCATCACGCCCGTTCTGCGTCGTTCCCCTGCCGACGCCCGCCTCGTGCGGTTCGGCCTGGTCCCTGGTGAGTCATCGGTCCCCTCGAAGAAGCGACCTCCGGGTCGTCGGGTCGGGCCCTTGGTCCCTAGTGAGGCGCCGCCACGCCAACGATGCTCGAGGTGTCAAGACAACGGGCCACAGACCTAGGAGGACACCATGACCGCCACCGGCCCCATCTCGAAGAACCCGGTGCTCCGCACCGACGACGCCTTCCTCGCCGAACCGGTCCATGAGGAGACCCCGCGCCACAAGGCGTACCGGTACACCCTCGCGGTCACCCGACTCTCGCTCGGCTGGGTCTTCCTCTGGGCCTTCCTGGACAAGACCTTCGCGCTCGGCTTCGGCACCGGCCGCGACGCCGAGACCGACGTGGTCGACCGCTTCGGCGACGCCGCGTGGATCAACGGCGGCAGCCCCACCGAGGGCTTCCTGAAGTTCGGTGCGGACGGGCCGTTCAAGGGCTTCTACAACGACATCGCCGGCGCGGCATGGGCGGACTGGCTGTTCATGCTCGGCCTGCTCGGCATCGGCCTCGCCCTGATGCTCGGCATCACCATGCGGCTCGCCGCCGCCGCAGGCGTCGTCCTCGTCGTGATGATGTGGACCGTCGTCCTGCCCCCGGAGAACAACCCGTTCATGGACGACCACATCGTCTACGCACTCGTGCTGGTCGTTTTGGCACTCACGTCGGCCGGCCGGACCCTCGGCCGCGGCCGGGGGTGGGAGCGGCTGCCGATCGTGCAGCGATACGGCTTCCTCAAGTAGCGCGGCAATCAGAAGGCCGGGACCGCATGGTCCCGGCCTTCTGCATGTCGACTCCTGCCCCTGGCGGGTCGTGGACAGCGGCTGAAGGGATGCGGGTCGCGCCTGGCGCCCGGAGGACTTTCGTCCCGCCCACGCGCTGACCAAGGCCGATCGATCCGGGGTCGCTCGGCCGCAGACCCGGTGGGGGCGTCCGGCGCATCGTCGGTACATCGAGAGGACGAGGAGCTGACGGAGATGACACGGGTGCAGGTCAAGCGGGCGGGTCGGCCGCGGCCCTCGCTGACGGTCGACACCAGGACGCCCTCCGGGCGCGTCCTGCCGTTCTGAGATCTCGATGCTTCGCCACCGGGATCCTGCGGGCATGGTGGCCGTGGCTGGCGCGGCGCGGCTGTCGCAGGCCCTGGTCGGTGAGCCGCAGCGGCCGTCGCGGGTGGTCATCGCAGTCGGCCTAGCGGTCCCCCGCCGCCGCTTCGTGGTCCTTACCGTCGCCGTGGCCGGTGGTGGCTGGGTCATCGCCTCGGTCTCGTGATGGGCGGCGTCCTCGGGGCGGCGCAGGCCGTGGCGCTGCGTCGTACCGCGGTACGCCCCGGGAGCTGGGTGCGGCTGTCGGTCGCGGCCTGGACGCCGACGATGGTGTTGCTCTTCGCCGGTGCCAACACGCCCGACGCGTCGTGGGGCACGCCGGCGGTGCTGCTGCCGGCCGCCGGAGCCGGGGCCGCGGCCGGGGCGGTGCTGGGCGCCGTCTCCGCGGCCCTGCTGCGTCGTGCCGTGGTCACTGGGCGCGCGCGACCGGAGGTTTGACGCCAGGACGCGAGGCGTCGGCATACCAGGACCAGGACTGCGCCGACGACGGCGTCCAGCACGTAGTGGTTGGCGCTCGCGACCACAGCCCAGGCCATGGCCGCCGGCAGCAGGATGCCGAGCGCGCGGACCCACCACCGGCGGGCCGCGACGACCAGCGCGATGCCGACGAGAAGGTCCCAGCCCATGTGCAGGCTCGGCATCGCCGCGTAGGGGTTCACGAACGCGCTCGGCTGCAGCACGCGATAGGACTGCGAGTGCTGCGTCACGGTGTCGACGAGGCCGAGGTCGGCGAGCCGCGGCGGCATCACCGGGAACAGCGCGAACACCAGCATGCCGACGGCGCCGGACAGCAGAAGGGCGTCGCGGGTCACCGCGAACGTGGCCGGGTGCCGCGCCAGCAGCCACCACAGCGTCGCAACGATCACCGGCCAGTGCCCCCAGACGTAGACCCAGTTCACGACGGTGGTCAGCGCCGGCGAGCCGCGCAGCGGTGCCTGGATGGCTCGCTCGACGTCGAAGCCGAGCAGCTGCTCCCAGCGCACCAGCCGTAAGGCGTTGCGCCGCGCCTGGTCCGCGTCGCCCGCGGTGCGGCCGCGGACCCCGAAGTAGAGGACGACGAAGCTGGTCACGAGAGCCACCTGCGCCAGCACCGCCAGCCCGGAGCGCGTTCCAGGGTTGCGGTCCTTATGGAGCACCGTCGCCTCCTCGTCCGGTCCAGCTCCAGCATCCCGGGACCCGGCGGGGTGCGGGCAGGTCCGAAGGTCCCGCGCCGGGGTGCCCGGGGATGCCCGGTATAGCTCGACAAAGCGCCGATCTGCCCGGCCCCACGGGACCTCATGCCCTGACCGTCGCGGCGACGCGCTCGTACTGTCGACATGAGAGCGGGAGGTGGTGGGCGTGACCGCGAGGGAACCGACCGACCGCCGTGGGCTGCGAGTGCTGCCGCACGCGGAGTGCCTGCTTCTGCTGCGGCACGCGCGCACCGGTCGCGTCGGGTTCGTCCACGACGGCGAGCCAGAGGTCCTGCCGGTGTCCTTCGGCTTGGACGGCGACGCACCTGTCTTCCGCACGACATGGGGCTCCAAGCTGCAGGCAGCGTCAGCCAATCATGTCGTTGCCTTGGAGGCGGACGCCCTCATCCGGGCGACCCGCAGGGCGTGGAGTGTCGTCGTCAAGGGTCCCGCCACCGTGGAGTACGACGATGACGCGATAGCCCGGTACGAACTGCTCGGCGTCGACCGCTGGGTCCGGGACGACGCCGAGTCGTTCTGGGTCCGGGTGACGCCCGAGACCGTCACCGGACGTGAGCTGGACCTGTCGTGAGCCGGGCTTCTCCGCGGTTGCGGTTCCTTGGCGCATGCGGCACCGTCACCGGGAGCCGGTTCCTGCTCGAGGGGGAGGAGCGGCTGCTCGTCGACTGCGGCCTATTTCAGGGAGAGCGTGGGCTGCGGCGTCGCAACTGGGAGCCGCTCGCGGTCGACCCGGCTTCGCTCGGCGCCGTCGTCCTCACCCACGCGCACCTGGACCACACGGGTTACCTTCCGGTGCTCGTGCGCGAAGGCTTCCGGGGCCCGGCCCTGGCCACCGCAGGCACTTGCGCGCTCGCGGCGCTCGTCCTGCGCGACAGCGGGCACTTGCAGGCTGAGGACGCCCGGTACGCGAGCGAGCGCGGCTTCTCCAAGCACGACCCGCCGCGCGCCCTCTACGACGAGGCGGACGCGGACGCCGCGGTCCGGCTGCTGCAGCCCGTGCCGTTCCGCACGCCTACTTGCGTCGGCGGGGCCCAGGTCGAGCTCCGGCCGGCCGGCCACATCCTCGGGTCGTCGACCGCCGTCGTGCGGACGGCCGACCGCTCCGTGCTCATCACGGGGGACCTGGGGCGGCCCGTGCACCCGCTGCTCCGACCGCCTGCGCCGCGGCCGCCAGCCGACGTCGTGCTCGTCGAGTCGACGTACGGCGACCGACGGCACCCGCCTGACGAGACCGACAGGCTCGCCGACGTCATCTGCCGCACCGTCGCCCGCGGTGGCTCGGTCCTGATCCCTGCGTTCGCCGTCGACCGCACCGAGATCGTCCTTCATGCCCTGCACCGACTTCGGGCCGAGCAGCGGATCCCCGACGTGCCGGTGTTCGTGGACAGCCCGATGGCACTGGCGGCGCTGCGCGTCTACGTCGACGCCCTGGCCGCGACGGCCGAGGACCTCCGCACTGACCTGGTCGAGGATCCCTTCGGCCTGGCCACCGTGCGACTCGCCGCGACCGTCGACGAGTCGATCGCGCTGAACCACCCCTCGCGTCCCTCGATCATCGTTTCCGCCTCGGGAATGGCGTCCGGCGGGAGGGTCGTGCACCACCTGGCGGCGCTCGCGGGAGGGAGCCGCAACACCGTCGTGCTCGTCGGCTTCCAGGCGCCGGGCACCCGCGGTGCGGACCTAGCCGCCGGTGCCCGCCAGCTCAAAGCCCTCGGCAGGTATCTTCCGGTCCGCTGCCAGGTCGAGGTCTTCCAGGGCATGTCGGTGCACGCCGACGCCGACGAGCTGGTGAGCTGGCTGGCGGGCGACCCCGACCTCCCCGCCCCAGACGTCTGCTACGTCGTGCACGGTGAGCACGCCGCCTCGCGCGTGCTCGCCGACCGGCTCCGGACCGAGCTCGGCTGGCTGGCCGTCGTGCCCGCCGACGGCGAGCTCGTACGGCTGGACTGAGCGTGGCCCGCAGCCGCATCCCGGCGGTGCTGTTCGCCTGCCTCGCCCTGGTCGGTGGCTGCGCGGGCGAGCCGTCCGAGTCGATGGTCCGGCCCGCGGACCGGTCGATCGACTACCTGGAGGGCCTGCGCGCGGACGTGTACCTGCCCGAGGACGGCGGCAACACGACTGGCCCCGTCGTCGTGCTGGTGCCCGGCGGGGGCTGGCGTACCGCGGACCGCACCGGACTCCGGCCGCTCGCATCCTGGCTGGCGTCCCGCGGCGTCCCGGCGGTCGCTGCCACCTACCGGGCAGCCGACGACGGTGTGCGCCTGCCGCGGTCGGTCGCCGACATTCGCTGCGCGGCTGCAGCCGCTGCCGACGCGACATCGACCGATGCGTCCGGTCCGCGCCCGGTCGTGGTGCTCGGCCACTCGTCCGGGGCACACCTGGCGGCGGTCTCGGTGCTGGCTCCTGCAGGTGTCCTGCCGCGCTGCAGTCACCCCGCGGCCCGGGTCGTAGGCCTGGTCGGACTGGCCGGGCCGTACGACCTGAGCGCGGTCGCCGAGCATGCCGAGCCGCTGCTGGGTGCCCCACCGGCGGCCGACCCCGCGGCCTGGCGGGCCGCCGACTCGCTGCTTCTCGCCGAACATCCACCTCCCGGGCTCGCCGTCCTGCTGATGCACGGCGCGGTGGACCAACTGGTGCCTGCGCGGCATACGGTGGAACTGGCCCGGGTGCTGCGCGGGAGCGGCACCCACGTGACGGTGCACATGCTCGCCGGCGCCGACCACGACACGGTGTACACGTCGCGCGTCGCGGGTCCGCCGCTCCTGCGGTGGCTGTCTCACGAGTGGTGGCGGTAGGGGACCGGCGCCGCTTAGGTGGCGTCACGAGATGCACGGTGGACGCCAAGGGTGGCGTCACTCTGTGCCCTTGGGGAGGGTCCCCTCCGCCATCTCCGAGTCAACTCTGCAGCGCCCCGGGAGTCCAGGGTCTTTGGGCCTGGAGCAGAGGACCTCGCTCAGCCGGGTTCCGGAACCATGTCGATCGCGCCCGCGGGGCACTCATGCGCGCAGATGCCGCACCCCTTGCAGTGCTCCAGGTCGACACGGAACCCGAGGCCGGGGCCAAGCTTGCGGATGGCGTCGTCGGGGCAGTACGCGTAGCAGTTGTCGCACTCGAAGCAGCCGCCGCAGGACATGCATCGTCCCGCTTCATGCCGGGCGTCGGCCGCCGCGAGCCCAGCGACCACCTCGTCGAACCCGTCGGTCCGGCGGGCGATCTCGAGGCGGGGCCGCACGGCGTGCGGCGCGTCCGTCACGTACCAGGTATTGAGGTGGTCAACGGTGGCGACGGGCACCTGGACCGGGGCGGGTACGGTCGGCGCCCTTCCGCGGAGCCAGGCGTCGGCGGCCAGGGCGGCCCGGCGGCCGGACCCAACGGCCGCCGTGGCGGTGCGTGCCTCGTCGACCGCGTCGCCACCTGCGAAGACACCAGGCTCGCCGGTTGCTCCCGTGGCGTCGACCTCGACGACACCGTCGGTGACCCGGACCGCCGGCGCGCCCTCGAGTAGGCCGAGGTCGGACTCCTGACCCAGCGCGAGCACGACGGTGTCGGCACCGAGGCGCATCACCTCGCCGGTGGGTCGCGGGAACCCGTCCGCGTCGAGCTCCATGCGCTCCACGGTGATCTCGCCCGCGTCGACCGCGGTGATCGTGGAGAGCCAGCGCAGCTTGACACCCTCCTCCTCGGCCTCGGTCACCTCTTCGGCGGTCGCCGGCATCCGCTCGCGGGTCCGCCGATAGAGGATGAGCGAGTCGGTGGCCCCGAGCCGGCGCGCCGTGCGGGCGGCGTCGACCGCCGTGTTCCCGCCGCCGTAGACGACGACGCGCCGGCCCAGCTCGGGAGGCTGCGAGTCCTCCATGTCGTGCAGCAGGCGCACCGCGTCGAGCACCCGGGCGCCGTCACCGGCCGGCAGGTAGGTGCGGCGCCCCAGCTGGGCCCCGACCGCCAGCACGACGGCGTCAACCCCCGCCTCGGAGCGCAGCGCTGCGATGTCCTCGACCGGCGTGGCGCACTCGAGGTCGACGCCGGTCGCCAGGATTCGGTCTACCTCGGCGTCCAGCACCTCGCGCGGCAGTCGGTAGCGCGGGATGCCGTACCGCAGCATCCCGCCCGGCAGCGGCTGGGACTCCCGCAGCGTGACTCGGTGGCCCAGGCCTCGGAGGTGGTACGCCGCCGTCAGGCCGCATGGGCCGGAGCCGACCACGACGACGTGCCGACCGGTGTCCGGCGCCGGCTGCCGGAGCTGCCAGCCGTAGGTGATCGCGAGATCGCCGAGGAAGCGCTCGACCGCGTTGATGCCGACTGCCTCGTCGACCTGCACGCGGTTGCAGGCCGTCTGGCACGGGTGGTAGCAGATCCGGCCCATGACGGCGGGCAGTGGGTTCAGCGCGGTCAGTTGCCGCCAGGCACGCTCGTGGTCTCCGTCCTGCGCGGCGTGGAGCCAGCCCCGGACGTCCTCGCCGGCGGGACACGCTTCCTCGCACGGCGGCCGGAGGTCGGTCCACACCGGCCGTTGGGTACGCCAGGCACCGGTGCGGTTGGCCAGGCTGGACCCGGGCTGCAGGGTGACGGCAAATGGCAGACCGGTCATCTCGGCTCCTCCTCGGGGCGGTCCAGTCGGTAGCGGGCCACGGCCCGGTCCGCCTCCCGCTGGATGCGGTCGATCACCTCGTCGCGGCGGACCGGGTCGAAGAGGTGCGCGAAGCGCGCCTGACGCCGCAGGTAGGTGGTCACCGGCTCACGGCGTCGGATCGGTGTCGTCGCGACAACGTCGCCGTCCTCGGCCTCCAGGAGCGGGAAGAGCCCGGTGCGCACAGCGAGCCGGGCCAGCTCGACCGTCTCCTCCGACGGCGTGCCCCAGCCGAGCGGGCACGGCACGAGCACGTGCAGGTACCTGGCCCCACGGAAGGACATCGCCCGGGCGACCTTGTGCTCGAGGTCGCGCAGGTCGGCGACGGTGGCCGTCGCGACGTAGCGCACGCCGTGGGCCATCGCGATCCGCGGCGCATCCTTGACGTGCCGTGTCACGTTGCCGCCGACTCCGTCGACGACCGGTGTCGTCGTGGTCCGCGCCTCCGGCGGAGTCGCACCGGAGCGCTGCACGCCGGTGTTCATGTAGGCCTGGTTGTCGTAGCAGACGTAGAGCACGTCGTCGTCGCGCTCGAACATGCCCGACAGGCAGCCGAAGCCGATGTCCAGCGTGCCGCCGTCGCCGCCCTGGGCGAGCACTCGGACGTCGTCCCGGCCCTGCACCCGCAGCGCCGCTGCGACACCCGCCGCCACGGCGGGGGCGTTGCCGAACAGCGAGTGCAGCCAGGGCACTCGCCACGCGGACTCCGGGTACGGCGAGGAGAACACCTCGAGGCATCCGGTGGCGTTCACCGTCACAAGCCGGCCGCCGCACGCGCGCTGGGCGGCGTCCACGACTGCCCGGGCTCCGAGCGCCTCCCCGCATCCGCGACATGCGCGGTGGCCGCCGACGAGGCAGCCCGGCCGTTGCGGGTCGGCCTGGACGGCCCGGTCGGCCAGCGGAAGGAGGCGATTGCCGGCAGCCAGCGAGCCGACCTGCGCGGCGTCCGGGGTCCGGGTCGTCATGTCGCCACCTCCGCGGCTGCGTCCCGCCGAAGCTCGCGCTCGACGACGGCGTGGTCGAGGTCGAGGAAGGTCCGGGGACCCAGCCGCTCCCGCGCCGAGCGGTCCAGCAGGTCGTGCAGCGCGGCGGCGGTGACCGGTCTTCCGCCGAGACCGGCGACGACGGTGCGCACCCGGGCTCTCGTCCCGGCCAGCGCCCGCGCGACCTCCGCGGTGAGAGGGCCGTCCTCGCCAGCCGCCAGCGATCGTTCCAGGACGACGACCTCCCCGGCGCCGCCGGCTGCACTGCGGACTGCCGCCGAGGGGAAGGGCCGGAAACAGGTGACGCCGAGGGCGCCGACGTGCTCACCGCGGCCGAGGCGCTCGTCGACGACCTCGGCGAGGGTGCCTAGCACCGAGCCGGTGGCGACCACCACCGTGTCAGCCCCGTGGCAGGCGTATGGCTGAACTAGCGCCGGGACCGGACGGCCGACCGTGGTGGACAGCCGCGCAGCCGCGTCGGGCAGGACGTCGAGGGCGCGGCGCAGTCGGCGGTCGGCGAGGTAGCGAACTTCGGTGTATGCCTCCGGGCCGACCATCGCCCCGATCGTGACCGGGGCAGCCGGGTCGAGCACCTGACGTGGCCGGAAGGTCGGCAGGACCCTGTCGACGTCCTCCTGGGACGGGACGTCGATCG
>DASVED010000173.1:0-9774 GCA_036380775.1 Actinomycetes bacterium | reverse complement strand
CGTGGTCGGCGGCTACCAGGCCTGGGTCGCCGCCGGTCTCCCCGTGCGGTCGCGGCTCCATGCCGTGCCGGCACAGGGCGGTCCCGCTCACGGCACCGCTGGCACGGACGGGAGCGACGGCGCGCGGCTCGTGGTGGACCGGGACCGGCGGGTCGTCCTGGCCGGGGCCGGGAGATCGAGCTGACCCGACGGGAGTTCGACCTGCTGGCCCACCTCGTCGAGCACCCGCACCGCGTCCTCACCCGGCGGAACCTGCTCGACGTCGTCTGGCAGACGATGTCGAGCAGGGGTGGTGGCACCCGGACCGTCGACGTGCACGTGCACAGGTTGCGCAGCAAGCTCGGTGAGCCGTTCGCCCGCGGCCTCGTGACGCTGCGCGGCGTGGGCTACCGCTGGTCGCCGGTCGGCTGAGCCCGGCCCCCGACGGAGTTCGGCGACGTTGGACACCGACACGCCGCGCGGCACGCCGTGCGCGACGCGCGGAACGTCGCCGAACCGGGGGCTTCCGGCCGGTGTGGTGGGGTGGGTGCCGTGACCGCCACCGAGATACCCGCGTCCGGGCTGCAGACCGAGGCGGAGGACCTGCTGCGCAGGCTGGTCGGCCGGCCGGACGCCGTGCTGCGCGAGGGGCAGCTCGAGGCCGTCGAGGCGCTGGTGACCGAGGGCTCGCGGGTGCTGGTCGTGCAGCGCACCGGGTGGGGCAAGTCGGCGGTCTACTTCCTGGCGACGGCGCTGCTCCGGGCCCGGGGCGCCGGCCCGACGCTGATCGTGTCGCCGCTGCTCGCGCTGATGCGCGACCAGGTCGACGCCGCTCGGCGGGCCGGGTTGCGCGCGGTGACGATGAACTCCGCCAACGCCGACGAGTGGGCCGAGGTGTCCGCGGCGCTGTCGGCGGACGAGGTCGACCTGCTGCTGGTCAGCCCCGAGCGGCTCAACAACCCGCGCTTCCGGGACGAGCAGCTCCCCCGGCTGGCCGAGGCGGCCGGTCTGCTGGTGGTCGACGAGGCCCACTGCATCAGCGACTGGGGCCACGACTTCCGGCCCGACTACCGGCGGATCCGCGACCTGCTGACCACCCTGCCGCCCGGCCGGCCGGTGCTGGCCACGACGGCGACGGCAAACCAGCGGGTCGTCGACGACGTCGTCGAGCAGCTCGGCGCCGGCGGCGCCCCGGTGCGTACGGTGCGCGGGTCGCTGGCCAGGGCCAGCCTGCGGCTCGGCGTCCTCGCGCTGCCGACGCCGGACGCCCGGCTGGGCTGGCTGGCCGCCCGGCTCGGCGAGCTGCCCGGCAGCGGGATCGTCTACGCCCTGACGGTGTCCGCCGCGGAGGACGCCGCGACCCTGCTGCGGGACGCCGGCCACCAGGTGCGTGCCTACACCGGCCGCACCGACCCGGCCGACCGCCTGGCGATGGAGCGTGAACTGCGCGACAACGAGGTCAAGGCGCTGGTGGCGACGAGCGCCCTCGGCATGGGCTTCGACAAGCCGGACCTCGGCTTCGTGGTCCACCTGGGAGCGCCGTCGTCGCCCGTCGCGTACTACCAGCAGGTCGGCCGGGCCGGCCGCGCCACCGAGCGCGCGGACGTCCTGCTGCTGCCGGCGCCCGAGGACCGGGAGATCTGGCGCTACTTCGCGACCGCGTCGATGCCTCGGCGCGCTGACGCCGACGCGGTGCTGGCGGCGCTGGCGGGCAGCGAGAAGGCGCTGTCCACCGCAGCGCTGGAGACGGTGGCCGACGTGCGCCGGACCCGGCTGGAGCTGTTGCTGAAGGTGCTCGACGTCGAGGGCGCCGTCCGCCGGGTCAGTGGGGGCTGGGCATCGACGGGGGCGGGCTGGACGTACGACGAGGACCGCTACGGCCGCGTCGCGTCGGCCCGCGAGACCGAGGCGGCCGCGATGCTGGGCTACCAGTCGACCGACCGCTGCCGGATGCGGTTCCTGCAGGAGCAGCTCGACGACCCGGGCGCCGCCGACTGCGGGCGGTGCGACCGGTGCGCCGGGGCCTGGTTCGACCCGTCGGTGCCGGAGGGCGCGGTGCAGTCCGCCCAGCGCGCCCTGCGGCGGGTCGGGGTCCCCCTCGAGCCGAGGTCGCAGTGGCCCTCGGGCATGGCCCGTCTCGGCGTCGGCCTGTCCGGGCGCATCCCGGCCGACGACAAGATCGAGGAGGGCCGCGCCGTGGCGCGGCTCACCGACCTCGGCTGGGGGCAGCGGCTGCGTGAGCTGCTGGCCGCGGGGACGCCGGACGGCCCTGCCGACGCGCGGCTGCTCGCGGCGTCCGTCGAGGTGCTCGCCGGATGGGACTGGACGCTGCGACCGGCGGCCGTCGTGTCGGTGCCGTCGCAGCGCCGGCCGCTGCTGGTGGCGTCGGTCGCCGCCCATCTCGCCGCGCTCGGCCGGCTGCCGGACCTCGGCCCCCTCGCGCTGACGACCGACCGTCCGGCCGGCGAGCCCGGGGGCAACAGCGCCTTCCGCCTGGCGGCGGTGCAGGAGCGGTTCGCCGTTCCGCCCAGCGTGCGCGGCGGGCTGGGCGGCCTGGACGGTCCCGTCCTGCTGGTCGACGACCTGGTCGACTCCCGCTGGACCGTCACCGTCGTCGGGCGCCTCCTGCGCCAGGCCGGCGCGCCAGGAGTGTTGCCCTTCGCCCTCGCCGTCGCGGCCTGACGGCCCGGCCTTTCGGCCTGACGACCCGCGACTCGCGGCGCTCGAGAGGGGTCCGGTGGTGAGCAGGCACGAACCGGTGTGTTTCACTCGTGGACGCCCTTTCCTCGACGCCCCAAGGTGATCACCAGTGCCTTCCGGCCGCCACAGACGGACCGTGCCCGCACGGGTGCGGCTGCAGCGGATGGGAATCCCCGCCGCGGCGACGCTGGCCTTGGCGACCGCCGTTCCCGTCGCAGGCGTCGCCGGCTCAGACGCCCAGCAGGCCAGCTCCTCGACCACCGCGGCGCTCTCGATCGCGTCGAAGGCGTCGGAGCGGGCCTACTTCCGGACCGTCTCGCGGTCGGCCGATCGACTGGATCCAGGCATCCCTCGGCAGTCGGAGCTCCAGGGCCTGGCTGAGGAGGTGGCTCCCTCGGTTGACCTGAGGCGCCGCTGGGCGACCACCGACCTGAACGTCTGGACCGGCCCGGGCGAGGACACCCGGCTGGTCACCGTCCTCGACGGCGGCGACCCGGTCGCGGCCACCGGCACGGTGCGTGGACCGTGGGCCCAGATCGCGCGCAACGACCGCCTCCTGTGGGTGCGCAAGACGTACCTCGCGCGGGAGAAGCCGAAGCCGGCCGAGATGGGATCCGCCGCGGAAGTCTCCGGCGCCCCCTGTCCGGACGGGTCGTCGGTGGAGAGCGGCCTGACCTCCAACGCGATCGCCGTCTACCGCTCGGTCTGCGCGGCGTTCCCCGCGGTCTCCTCGTGGGGCGGGCGGACCGGTTCCGGCGACCACGGCGCGGGACTGGCACTCGACATCATGGTGACCGGAGCGATGGGCGACGCGATCGCCGACTACGTGCGCGCCCACGCCGGCGAGCTCGGCGTCAGCTACGTCATCTGGGCGCAGCGGATCTGGACGGTGGAGCGCAGCAGCGAGGGCTGGCGGTACATGTCCGACCGCGGGTCGACGACCGCCAACCACTACGACCACGTGCACGTCTCCGTCTTCTGACTGGCAGCATCGCAGGCATGCGCATCGCGACCTGGAACGTCAACTCGGTCGTCGCCCGCCTCCCCAGGCTGCTCGAGTGGCTGCAGGACGTCGCGCCGGACGCGGTCTGCCTCCAGGAGACCAAGATCGCCGACGCCGGCTTCCCCACGGAACAGGTCGGGGAGCTCGGCTACGAGGTCGCACTGCACGGCGACGGGCGCTGGAACGGGGTCGCGATCCTGTCCAAGGTCGGGCTCGACGACGTGGTGCGGGGGCTCGCCGGCGGACCCGGCTACCCCGACCCCGAGGCCCGTGCCGTGGCGGCGACCTGCGGCGACGTACGGCTGTGGAGCGTCTACGTGCCCAACGGGCGCGAGCCGGGCCACGACCACTACGCCTACAAGCTGGCCTGGCTGGCGGCACTGCGGGACGCGGTCGCAGCCGACCTGACGACTGCCCCGCGGCTCGCGGTGATGGGCGACTTCAACGTCGCACCGACCGACGACGACGTCTGGGACCCGGCGGTGTTCGCCCAGTCGACCCACGTGACACCGCCCGAGCGGGCGGCTCTGGAGGCGCTGCGGGCCACCGGGCTCGTCGACGTCATGCCGCGACCGCTGAAGTACGAGCATCCCTTCACCTACTGGGACTACCGCGCCGGCAACTTCCACAAGAACCTGGGCATGCGCATCGACCTGGTCTACGCGACGCCACCGGTCGCCGAAGCAGTCACCGACGCGTATGTCGATCGCAACGCCCGCAAGGGCAAGGGTCCGTCCGACCACGCCCCGGTCGTCGTCGACCTCACGGCATGATCGCCGTGAGGTGCGCACGCGCGGCGACACGCCTTTGCCCGGCGGTGGTGGAAGTACTGGCCCGCCCCACCTAGCCTCTCCCCATCCGAACACGACAAATGCACTCGGGGTGGTTGATGAGGTCCGGTCCCTTCGTAGCCGGCGGGGTGGCCGCGGCCGCAGCCGCCCTGGTGAGCGTCCTGGCGGCCGGCGCGCTACCGGCGTCGGGTGCGCCGGTCGGGACCACGGGGCCGACGGCCACCGCGACCCCCACCGACACCGGAACGCCGACGGCCACCCCTACCCCGACCGCGACTACCCCGCCGGCTGTCGACAACCGGCTGTTCCCGGACCTCGTGGCCCTGCCTGCGAAACAGCTCACCATCCAGATACGTGACGGGCGCCGTCATCACGACCGCCGGCTGCGCTTCAGCTCGTCCCTCGGAAACATCGGCCCGGGACCCCTCGAGGTCCGCCCGAACCGGAACGTGCCGTGCCCAGAGGGTCAGCAGCACTCGAGCCAGGTCGTCTACCGGGATGTCGGCAGCGACGGCTCGTACACGCCGCAGTTCGACACCAGCGTCTGGCGGACCCCCGCGGGCTGCATGGTCTTCCACCCGATGCACGACCACTGGCACTTCAAGGCCTCTGCCAGCTACACGTTGTTCGACCCAGGCACCCCTGACGACGCCGTGGTGAGCCTCCGCAGCAAGGTGAGCTTCTGCCTTCGCGACACCGCCCGCCTGCCGGAGCAGTACGGGGTCTTCGGCTTCCCCGAGGCATACGGCGCGTGCAAGCGCCGAACGCCGCAGGGCATCTCGGTCGGCTGGATGGACATCTACCAGAACTTCCTCGCGGGCCAGGCGCTTCTGCTGCCCGAAGGGCTGCCGGACGGGCTCTACTGCCTGCGCACCGTGGTGGACCCGATCAACCAGCTCTTGGAGACGAACAACGACAACAACACGTCGTTGAAGGCCCTGGCCATCCGGAAGGACCGGGTCCACCCGCGACTCACCACGCGCTGCCTATGAGGAGGAGCATGGACACCACGGACCAGGCAGCGGCCGGGTTCGACCGCCGGTCACTGCTGAAGGCGGGGCTGGCCACCACCGGTGGGCTCGTCCTCGGCGCAGGGGTGGCCATGCCGACGGCGTCCGCCGCGGCCCCACGTGTCGACCGGGTCCTCGCGAAGAACCTTGCGGCGCCGTGGGGCATCGCGTTCCTGCCCGGCGGCAACGCGCTGGTCGGTGAGCGTGACAGCGGTGACGTGCACGTCGTGCGGCGCGGCGGCGGGCGGCGACGGGTCGGCCACCTGAGCGTCTTCAGCCAGAAGTCCAACTTCGGCGAGGGCGGTCTCCTGGGACTCGCCCTGGACCCGGGCTTCGCCACCAACCGGTGGGTCTACGCCTACCTCTCCACCCGAGACGACAACCGGGTGGTCCGGATGCAATTCGTCGACGGTGCCCTCGGAAAGCGGCACCTGGTCCTCGGTGGCATCCCGATGGCGGTGCACCACAACGGCGGCGGGCTGGTGTTCGGGCCCGACGGCCTGCTGTACGTGAGCACCGGCGACGGTGAGGACTCCTCGAACGCGCAGAGCCGATCCTCGCTCGGCGGCAAGGTGCTGCGGATCACCCCCACCGGCGGCGTGCCGGCCGGCAACCCGTTCGGCAACCGCACGTGGGCGATGGGGTTCCGCAACCCGGAGGGCATCACCTTCGACGGCCGAGGCAACCTGTGGGCCAGCGAGTTCGGCGAGAAGGACACCGACGAGCTCAACCGCATCGTCCCGGGCGCCAACTACGGGTGGCCGCGTGTCGAGGGCGGCGACGGGCCAGGCGGCTACCGCGACCCGTTCGCACAGTGGTCGCCGACGTCCATCTGCTCACCGGCAGGTGTCGCCGTGGCCAACGGGCGCGCCTGGCTCGGTGCCCTGCGCGGGCAGTCCCTCTACTCGGTCAAGCTCGAAGGGGACAACGCCGGCCGGAAGCGGCGGCACTTCGAGGGACGCTTCGGCCGGATCCGTCAGGTGATGACCGCGCCCGACGGCTCGCTCTGGATCACGACCTCGAACCGCGACGGGCGCGGGTCCCCCGGACCGGACGACGACAAGGTGATCCGGATCGCTCTGCCCTGACAAGGGCCACGGCCGTCACTCCGGGTGGTTGTGCGCGCCGCCGATCTCGCGGCCGACCCGGAACGGCTCGCTGACGCCGTTGTAGGAGAGGTGGGCGACGAGACCCTCCGCGGCGTGCGGAAGGTTGTGGCAGTGGTCCATCCAGATGCCGGGGTTGTCGGCTACGAACGCGATCTCGAACGACTCGCCGTCCTCGACCTGCAGCGAGTCCACCCACCACCTGCTGCCCGTCGACTCGACACCGTCCCGGCTGAGGACGACCGCATGGTGCCCGTGCAGGTGCATGGGGTGCGACTCGCCACTGTTGTTGCGGATCGTCATCACCACGACGTCGCCCTCGTCGACGACGTACATCGGCACGTCGGGGAACTGGTGGCCGTTGACCGTCCACCAGAACCCGGGCCTGCCGTCGAGGAAGCCGATCCGCCGCCCGATGTCGTAGTCGAACCGCCTGTCGGCCCGCTGCGGGTCGACAGGCAGGTCGGCCTCCTGCCGGCCGTACGTCAGGAGGTCGAGCTCGTCGGCGGGCTCGGCCCGCGCCGGCAGCCGCCCTCCTCGTGGACCCACGTACAGGGCGGCGACACCCCCCACGTCCACGCGCGACCCTCGCTCGCCGACCGTGACCTCGAGGTCGGCCCGGCCACCGGCCGGGACGAGGAGCATCTTCCCGCGCACCGCCGCCCCGCCGGTGAGGTCGTAGCCGTCGATCGCCAGGACGCGGTACGGCGAGCCGGTGACCCAGACACGCGCTGCCGCGCTGTCGGTGTTCACGACGCGAACCCGGGACACGGACCCCGGGGCCATGACCGCGCGCGAGATCCCGGTCGAGCCGTTGACCGTGCGCCGGCCGTCGTAGGTGTGCACGACCGCCAGCACGTCGGTGGCCGTCGTCGTGGGCGGGCCCTCCGCGGGCGTCACCACGAACGTGCCGAACAGGCCGCCGCGCACCTGTTTGTGAGACACCTGGTGGGAGTGGTACCAGTACGTTCCGGCGTCGGGTACCACGAACCGGTAGACGTGCGACCCGCCGACCGGGACCGCGTCCTGGGTGACGCCCGCGACACCGTCCTCGGCGTTGGGGACGTCGATCCCGTGCCAGTGCAGCGTCACGCCGCCCTCGACGTCCTTGTTGCGCAAGGTCACCTGCACCAGGTCGCCCTGCTGCGCTACTAGTTCCGGGCCTGGCGTCCGTCCGTTGAGGGTGTAGCCCTGCACCTGCTCGCCGCTGGCCAGCGTCACCGTTCCCTGCCGCGCGATGAGCGTGGCCGTCATCACCGGCGTTCCGTCACTGGGACCCGTCAAGTCGGCCACGCTGACGCCGGACATGTCGTGCCCGGCGTGGCCACCGCCGTGCTCAGCGCCGGGACCGCCGCCGTAGTCGGCATAGCCCATGTCCATGACCGAGTAGCTCGACGGGACGAGGCTGGCGTACCAGAACCAGCCGACCGTGCCGAGAAGCGCGACGACGACGACGGCGGCGGCGGTGTTGAGCCACCGCCACCGCCGTCCGGGCCGGTCAGACAGCGGCGGTTGCCCCCGGAACCGTGGCGGCCTCGGCCGGTGCCGCCATCGCCGAGTGGCGCACGCACTGCAGCGCCAGGCCGAAGACGACGAACGCGTTGATCCCGTGCAGGGCGCCGATGACCGGCACTCCGAAGGAGATGAAGGCGAGGATGATCTGCACGACGATCGCGAGCAAGGTGAACCCGGCCCACTTCACGCCGCTGGGAACCTTGGCGAAGAACGAGATGATGAACAGGACGAGACCGAGCAACGGCATGATCATCATCCCGTTGATGCCGTGCAGCGCGTGCCCGAAGTTCCCCTCGTAATCGGACGTGATCGTCGCGCCGTCGTCAACCTCGTTGATGGTGCCGAACCAGCCGCCCGCCACCGCCGCAGCCTGGACGAGAACGCCCAGCATGATCAGGGCTGCCAATCCCTTGTAGGCGCCACGCATGTCTGCCCCCTTGCCGGTCTCCCCGTGAGACGCCGGTCGGCGTCGGCCCACAAGGTAGTGCCGGGAGGCGACGTACGGCGGGATTTTCGTTGGTGCGACACGACCGGACTAGCCCGTGTCGCACACATCGTGATCATTTGGTGACCTGGCGTGCCCTCGACCGGACATACCGACCGCGGGCGCAGCGGAACGTCTGGGCCGGCCCACGACGTTCAGGCCGTGATGGCGAGGTCCCTGATGGTGGCTGACCGTGGCGGCGCCCGGCCGGCCGCTCCCGGGCGCACGGCGACCGGCCGGCTGCTCGCGCTCGGCCTCGCCGTCGTCGCCGTCGGCGCCGCGGCCTGCACCGGCGACCCCGAGCCGGACCGGCCGGCGGCGGCCGCCAGCCGGGCGCAGTCGTCCACCGGGTCCCCCACCGGGGCGAGCCCGAGCGCCTCGGCCACGCCGACCGTCGAGGTGCCGCTTGCCGTCGCCGTCCACCCGACCCGCGACGGCCTCCGGCTGACCGCCCGGGAGGTGCGGCGGCTGGCCTCCGGCCGCATCCGGTCCTGGGCCGACCTCGGGGAGCCCGGTCGCCGACTGGTCGTCGGGTCGCTCGCGGACGCCCGCCGGTCACGGGCGGCCGTGGCACTCGTGCCGGTGAGCGAGGTCGGGCCGCGGGTGGGTGTCGCGCGGGTCGACGGCGTGGACCCGGTGCGCGACCCGCGGTCGTACCGTCCCACCGTCGGCGTGCCGGGCCGGAGCGGCCTGCCCGACCGCGTCACCACGGTCACCGTCACCGGCGACGTGATGCTCGGCCGGCGGGTCGGCGACCGGCTGGCGGGGGTCGGCGACCCAGCCGCGGCTTTGCGGCCCCTCGCCAGCCGGCTGGCCCGCGCCGACCTGACGATCGGCAACCTGGAGAGCACCCTCTCCCAGGCCGGAGCGCCCCGCCAGGGCGGCGACTCGTTCGGGGCGTCGCCCTCGGTCCGGCGCGGCCTCCGGCTGGCCGGCTTCGACGTCCTGTCCCTGGCCAACAACCACGCCGGTGACTACGGCCCGCAGGCGCTGGTCGAGACCGTCGGCCTGTTGCGAGCCGGCCGGCTGAAGACCGTCGGAGCCGGGGCCGGTCTTGCGCGGGCGTCGAAGCCCGCCGTCGTCGTGCGCAACGGAGTGACCTTCGGGGTCGTCGCCTTCGACGCGATCGGCGAGACGCCGGCGGCTGGGCCCGGCCGGCCAGGAGCGCTGAGAGTGCGGATGCAGC